>DASRXO010000190.1:0-5186 GCA_035654095.1 Telluria sp. | reverse complement strand
AGATGATGTTGTAGCCGACCTTGAAGGCGGTGTCCTCGATCCCCTGGATCAGCTCGGCGAAATAGGGGTTCGAGTTATTCGGCACCATCATCCCGATGGAGTGGGTCTTGTCGTTCTTGAGGCTGCGCGCGACCGCGCTCGGGATGTAGCGCATCTCGGCGATGATCGCCAGCACGCGCTCGCGCACGTCCCCGCTCACCACGCGCGTGTTGTTGATCACGTGCGAGACGGTCGAGGTCGAGACGCCCGCCCTTTCCGCCACCTGCTTCATTGTCGCCATTCAGCCTCCCCTATGCGCAGCGATTATGACTCAGGAATGGAAACAGTGGCAGCTCTTCATTTGACCAGGGCCTGGTAGACCAGGTTGTAGAACTTGACGCTGAGCTTGGGCGGGTCGTTCGGCAAGCCCTGCGGCAGGTGCTGCATCATCAGGATCGCGACCAGTTGCTCCTTGGGGTCGACCGTGTAGTAGGTCGAGGCGGCGCCCGACCAGCCGAAGGCGCCGGCCGAGCCGAGCCGGCCGCGGCGCGCCACGTCGAGCAGCACCGAGCCGCCCAGGCCGAAGCCTTCGGCCGGACTGAATTCGGTGACCGGCGGATTCAGCTGGGTCAGGTGGTTCTGCATCATCAGCTCGACCGTCTTGCGGCCGAGGATGGAGGCGCCGTCGAGCTGGCCGCCGTTCAGCAGCATCTGGGCGAAGCGGGCGTAATCGGCGGCGGTCGAATACAGGCCGCCGGCGCCGCTGAAGTAGGGATTGAGCTGCTCGCCGGCGGCCGCCACCATGCCGGGCGCGGGCGGCGCCAGCTTGCCGTCGCGGTCGGTGGTGGTCATGTCGGCGATGCGCGCCCGTTTGGCGGGCGGCACGCTGAAGCCGGTGTCGGCCATGCCCAGCGGGCTGAAGATGCGGGTCTGCAGGTAGCGGTCGAACGGCATGCCCGACAACACCTCGACCAGGCGCGCCAGCAGCTGGGTCGGCACGCCGTCGTAGTGGAACTGCTCGCCCGGCTCATGCGCGAGCGGCAGGCGCGCGAGGCGGCGCGCGTATTCTTTCAGATCCGGCGAGGCGGACAGGGCGGCGCGGTCGAACAGTATATTGACCGCGTCGGTCGGCTTGCCGTAGACCGCGAAACCGGGCGTATGAGTGAGCAGTTGGCGGATCGTGATCGGGTTCTTGACGGGACGGGTCTGCGGCGCGTCGGCCGTGCCGCCGGTGAGCACCACCATGTCGGCGAACTCCGGCAAGTGCTTGCCGATCGGGTCGTCGAGCGTCAGCTTGCCCTCTTCCATCAGGGTCAGCACGGCGGCGGCGGTGACGGTCTTGGTCATCGAATAGATGCGGAAAATGGCGTCGCGCGCCAGCTTGTCATGGCGTGCCAGGTCGCGGTAACCATAAGCGCGGTAGTCGACGATCTTGCCGCTGCGCGCCACCAGGATGACGGCGCCGAGATACTCGCCGCGCTCGGTCACGCCGCGCATGAAACTGTCCAGCCGCTCGAGCCGCTCGGCCGAGATGCCGACCGCCTGCGGCGCGGCCGCCGGCAAGGGCGGCGCCGCAAGCACGGGCATGGCGAAACTAACGGCGGCGGCGCAGAGCAAGAGTTTCATGGCGGGCAAACACGACTGTTCAGGTGGCGCCACAATGTACCACCCGCCATAAAACGTCAAGCCTCGGCGGCGGCGCCCTCGGTCTCGCGGCCGATCCGATACCAGTCGACCTTGCGGGTGGCGACCATGATGGCGGCGAGCACGGCGAACAACAGGATGCTGCCCAGCACCAGCGCATTGTTTTCCGAAATCAGCAGGCCGTAGAGCGCGCTGTACAGCAGGGTCAGCGCGCAGCCGAAGGCAAAACCGCGCCGCCATTCATGCAGCACGCTGCTCAGGTAAAAGCCGATCAGCAGGATGCAGGCCGCGCTGGCGATCAGGTAGGCCGTCAGGAAGGCGATGTGCTCCGACAGCCCGACCAGCAGCAGGAAGAACACGGCCAGCGCCAGCCCGACCAGCAGGTATTGCACCGGGTGGATCGGCAGGCGCTTGAGAATCTCGAACACGAAGAAGGCGGCAAACGTCAGCGCGACGAACAGGATGCCGTATTTGGTCGCGCGGTCCGCCATCGAATAGGCATTCACCGGCTCGATGAAACCGACGTTGAACTGGTCGATTGCATGCATGGGCGCGGCGTCGTTGCCGGCATTCAGGCGGGTGATCTGTTCCTGCGCATTGGTGGCCAGCGACGAGATGTTCCAGGTCGCCGCGAAGCCGAGTTGGTTGATCGTGCGGTCCTTGAGCGAGGGCAGGAACCGGCCGCCAAACTGCGGATGCGCCCAGTTCGACTTGAGCGAGATCCGGTTGTTCTTGCCGACCGGCGCAAAGGCCAGGCGCTCGATACCGTCGAGGCCAAGGTCGAACGAGAACTTCACGTTCGACGGCTTGGACAGGTCCGGCAAGTCCAGCGTCGCATGCAGCCCGGTCTTGTAGGCACTCATGCCGGTGCCCTGCTGGAATTCGAAGGCCTTGCCGTCCCAGTTGATCTTGGGGATATTGCGGATGCCCCGCACATCGCCGACGCCCAGCGCGACATACGGCCGCCCCGGCGTGATGCGCGCGTTCGGCTGCGCGCGCGGCAAGTCGCCGATCGCGGGCAAGTCGAAGTCGCCGGCGAAGCTGTGCTGGCCGGCATACACCAGCACCTGGTGGATGCCGCGGTAGCGCCGGTCGGTGTCGATGCTGCCGCTGATCCGCAGCTCGTTGGGGAATACCAGGTGGCGCCGGTTCTCGGCGTGCTTGACGATCACCTTCTTTCGCGGCGGGTCGCCCGCCAGCTCGGCTTCCGTTTCGTACTCCTCCTTGTAGGGGATGACGAGGACCGGACCGATCACGTTTTGTTCGCCGACCGAGTCGGCGGCGATGCTCGCCACCGCCTGGTCGCGGAACGCCATGCGGCCGCCGATGGTGGCCTGGATCAGCGTCAACGGTATGCCGATGACGATCATCAGGCAAAACACGATGATGATCTTGAAGAGCAGGGATTTTTGCACGGGGCCTCCTTCTGGTTAGGGTGCCCCAGTGTAAGGACCGCATGTGCGCTGCGTGTGCGTTCCGTGTGAAGTGCGCGCGAACCCTTAGCCGGCGGCGGGCAGCCGCAGCACCGCGCAGGCGCCGCCGCCCTCGCCGTTGCGCACCGCGATGGCGCCGCCATGCAGGGCCGCGACCTCGCGCACGAAGGGCAGGCCAAGGCCGGTGCTCTTGGCGCCGTCCGGCCGCGGCAGGGAATAGAAGCGTTCGAACAGGCGCCCTTCGGCATACGATGGGATGCCGCCGCCGCTGTCGCGCACGGTAATGGCGACGCCGTCCGCGTCGCGCGCGGCGCTCAGATGCACGGTGCTGGAGGGCGGCGCGAAGTCGATGGCGTTATCGAGCAAGTTGCCGATCGCCTGGCGCAGCAGCAAGGCGTCGCCTTGCACCACGATGTCGCCGCACGCGAGGTCGAGGGTGATCGCGTTGTGCGCCAGCCTGGCCGAGCAATCGTCCGCGGCCTGTTTCAACAGCGCGGGCAAGGACACCGCCTCGGGCGCGTCCAGGTGCTGCTGCTTTTCCACGCGGATCAGCGCCAGCAGTTTGTCGATCAGCTGCTTCTGGCGCGCGTTCTGGTTGAGGATGTTGTCGAGAAAATGCCGGCGCTCGGCCGGCGCCATGTCCTCGCGCAGCAATTCGGCCGAGCCCTGGATCGCCGCGATCGGGCTCTTGAGTTCATGGGCCAGCGTGTGCATCAGCTCTTCGACGTACTCCTTGCCTTCGAGCTTGTTACGCATCGCCTCGAGCGCCCGGCCCAAGGTGCCGATCTCGCTGTTGCCCAAGGCCGGCAGGCGCACCTTGCGGCCCGCTTCGACAGCGGCGATGTAGGCCATCAGCTTGCGCAGCGAGAAGGTCAGCCAGAAGGCGAAGGCAAGGCCGATCAGCAGCGACAGCGCCAGCAGCACGGTGCCGCGCTGCAGGATCTTGCGCTGGCTGCGCTTGACGAAGGGCTCCACCGTGGAGATCGGCTTGGCGACGGTCAGGACGCCGATGATGCGCTCGCCATCGCGGATGGGCGCGGCGACGTGCATCACCGAGCTGGCGTCGTCGTCGGCCTGGGCGCGCGTGCTGCGCGCGCCGTACTTGCCTTGCAGCGTGGAATACACGTCGTTCCAGCGCGAGTAGTCCTTGCCCACGTCGCGGCCTTCGGAATCGAACAGCACGGTGCCGGCGGCGTCGGTGATGTAGACGCGGTAGTCGAGCGCCCGCTTGCTCACGCCGCCGATCTGCACGTCGATGCTGCGCTCGGCGTAGGCGCGCATCTTCCGCAGCACGGCCGACTCGTCGAGCTTGCCGGCCTTGACGTCGTCGGCGACCAGCACGGCCAGCAGGTTGGCGGTGTCGACCAGGGTGTCTTCGAGCGTCATGCGGACGCCGGGCTTGACCTGTTCGACGAACACATTGAGCAGGAACCATGCGGCCAGGCCGACGATCAGGAAGTAGCCGAGCAGGATGCGCAGGCCGATCTTCATGCCGTGTCGAGGCTGTAGCCCAGGCCGCGGTGGGTCTGGATCGGGTCGCGCGCGCAGTCGATCGCGCGCAGTTTCGCGCGCAGCGACTTGACGTGGGCGTCGACGGTGCGGTCGAGGGTATCGGGCGCGTCGGTCCAGACCCAATCCATCAGCTGGGCGCGCGACAGCACGTGGCCGGGGTGGTCGAGCAGCGCCTTGAGCAGCAGGTATTCGTAACGGGTGAGGTCGAGCGCGCGGCCGCGGAACAGGATGCGCGCCTCATGCGGGCGCAGTTCGAAAGCGCTCTCCTGTGCGGCTTGGGCGGTGGGCGGCGGCGCGGGTGGCGCCAGGCGCCGCAGCACGACGCGGATGCGGGCGACCAGTTCGCGCGGCGAGAACGGTTTGGCCACGTAGTCGTCGGCGCCGATTTCGAGGCCGACGACGCGGTCGATCTCGTCGCTGCGGGCGGTCAGGAAGATCACGGGAATATTCGAGAACTGGCGCAGTTGACGGCACACTTCGAAGCCGCTGATATCGGGCAGGCCAACGTCGAGCACGATCAGGTCGGGCGGCGGACCTTGCGGCGCGCGCACCGCCTCGAGCGCCTGCGCGCCGAGCCCGACATGCAGCGGCGTAAAGCCGTCGGTGCGCACCGCGTAG
>DASRXO010000189.1:0-4675 GCA_035654095.1 Telluria sp. | reverse complement strand
CGATAACGTGTCGATCACCGTCAAGCTGATCAACCCGATCGCGATGGAAGAAGGCCTGCGCTTCGCGATCCGCGAAGGCGGCCGTACCGTCGGCGCCGGTGTCGTCGCCAAGATCTTGAGCGAAGTCACCAAGTAAAGTCGGCCCGAGGGGAGAGAACATCGTTCTGTCCCCTCCGCATACTCAGGGGGTCGCCGGAACACGTCGGCCTCCGCCGGAAAATCGACTATTTGCCATGGGCGCGCGCCTGGTGGTACAATAGTCGATTCCACGAAAGCTTTACCGTAGGGACGTAGCTCAATTGGCAGAGCGTCGGTCTCCAAAACCGAAGGTTGGGGGTTCGATGCCCTCCGTCCCTGCCACCGTTCTGGTGCCGGGCACCGAAAGTTAAAACGTATGTCAAATCAATCCGTGCAAACCGTCAGCACGTCGAACGACAAGTTTAAGGTCGCGCTGGCAGTGCTTGCCATGATTGCGGGGGTCGTCGGGTTCTTTTACCTGAAAGGCCAAAATAAACCAGCTCTGATGTGCGCAGGCGCACTCGTGGCTGGTTTGGCGTTTGCCGTCCTGCTTTTGTGGACCTCTGCCTCCGGCCGCGAATTCTTGAACTTCGCCAAGGAAGCGGTACGCGAAACCAAGAAGGTCGTGTGGCCGACCCGCAAGGAAGCCACGCAGATCACGCTGATCGTGTTCGCCTTCGTGCTGGTCATGGCGATTTTCCTGTGGGGCACGGACAAGATTTTGGAATTCCTGTTGTACGACGTGATTCTGGGTTGGAAACAATAATGAGCGAAAATGTGCAAGATGAGGTGCCGGGCGATGTTCCGGCACAAGACGCTGGCGCACCGCTGAGTGTTCCCGTCAGCAATAAGCGCTGGTACGTCGTGCATGCCTATTCGGGCATGGAAAAGAGCGTGATGCGTGCGCTGACCGAACGCGTCGAGCGCGCCGGCATGCAGGAACAGTTCGGCCGCATCCTGGTGCCGGTCGAAGAGGTGGTCGAGGTCAAGAACGGCCAGAAGTCGGTCACCGAGCGTCGTTTCTTCCCGGGGTATGTCCTGGTCGAGATGGAAATGACGGACGAGACCTGGCACCTGGTCAAGAACACCAGCAAGGTCACCGGTTTCATCGGTGGCAAGTCGAACAAGCCGACGCCGATTCCTGCGCGCGAAATCGACAAGATCATGCAGCAGATGCAAGAAGGCATCGAGAAGCCGCGTCCAAAAGTGCTGTACGAAGTGGGCGAGCAAGTGCGTATCAAGGATGGTCCGTTCACCGACTTCAACGGCAACGTCGAAGAAGTCAATTACGAGAAATCCAAGGTACGCGTGTCGGTCACCATTTTTGGTCGCGCCACCCCGGTCGAACTCGAATTCGGCCAGGTCGAAAAAGTATAAGGTCGTCATTCCCGCGCAGGCGGGAATCCATGCTGAGTATGGACCCCCGCCTACGCGGGGGCGACGGAGCAAACGCTTAATCAGGGCGTCGCGCTAAGCGGAATCTGATAAGAGGAGCCTCGCCACGGACATACCGGCGGGGCGCTACTACTCATCCAAGATAGGAGCCATCATGGCAAAGAAAATCATTGGTTTTATCAAGCTGCAAGTGCCAGCTGGTAAAGCAAATCCATCCCCACCGATCGGCCCTGCGCTGGGTCAGCGCGGCCTGAACATCATGGAATTCTGCAAGGCGTTCAACGCCCAGACCCAGGGTGTCGAGCCTGGCATGCCGATTCCTGTCGTGATCACGGCATTCGCGGACAAGTCGTTCACCTTCGTGATGAAGACCCCTCCAGCGACCTACCTGATCAAGAAGGCCGCCGGCATCACCAAAGGTTCGCCGAAGCCGCATACCGACAAGGTCGGCAAGCTGAGCCGTGCTCAAGCCGAGGAAATCGCTAAATTGAAACAGCCCGATCTGACCGCTGCCGACATGGATGCCGCTGTGCGCATCATCGCCGGTTCCGCACGTTCGATGGGCATCACGGTGGAGGGTGTTTAATCATGGCTAAACTGTCCAAACGCGTTAAAGCAATCAAAGCCAAGGTCGACCGCAACAAGGCCTACGGCTTCGACAATGCCGTCGCCCTGATCAAGGAATTCGCCACCGCCAAGTTCAACGAATCGATCGACGTATCGGTACAGCTGGGCGTGGATCCAAAGAAATCGGACCAGGTTGTGCGCGGTTCCGTCGTGCTGCCAGCCGGCACCGGCAAGACCGTGCGGGTCGCGGTGTTCGCCACCGGTGAAAAAGCCGAGCAGGCCAAAGCCGCCGGCGCCGACATCGTCGGTATGGACGACCTGGCCGAGCGCATCAAGGCCGGCGACATGCCTTTCGATATCGTCATCGCTTCGCCGGACACCATGCGTGTGGTCGGTACCCTGGGCCAGATCCTGGGCCCACGCGGCCTGATGCCTAACCCGAAAGTCGGCACCGTCACCCCTGACGTCGCCGGCGCGGTGAAGAACGCCAAAGCCGGTCAGGTCCAGTACCGTACCGACAAGGCCGGCATCATCCACGCGACCATCGGCCGCAAGTCCTTCGCCGACGCCGACCTGAAGGCCAACCTGCTCGCGCTGATCGAAGCGCTGAACAAGGCCAAGCCGGCATCGTCGAAAGGCGTGTACCTGCGCAAGGTCGCGCTGTCGTCGACCATGGGCGCCGGTGTGCGTGTCGACCAGGCTAGCCTGAGCGCGTAAAGAATTGCCGGTCGTTCCCGCGAAAGCGGGAACCCATGCTGAGCATGCTAAGTATGGGTTCCCGCCTGCGCGGGAACGACGGGGTAAAGAATGAAGTCCATGGTGTGAGCCGTGGCGAATCTTTGGGCTGGTCGGGGTCTTCCCGGCCAGACAATCAAAGACCGTTGGGCCGAGGCAGCAGGCAGGCTGAGGTTAAAAAGTAGCTACCCAACGCAGATGGTGTACCCGAACAAGTTTTGTAGTCCATGCTGCGTGAATTCATCCGCTCAGTTGTACTTCTTAACTTCGGACGCCGTGTTCGAACCGATGTCAGGCATTTGCCGAGCATCATTTAAGGAGGTTGACCGTGGGTCTCAATCTGAATGACAAAAAGGCCGTCGTCGCCGAAGTTTCCGCAAAAGTAGCAACTGCGCAAACGATCGTCGTGGCCGAATATCGTGGCATCCAGGTTGGTCACTTGACGCAACTTCGTGCCAAAGCGCGTAACCAGGGAGTGTACCTGCGTGTTCTGAAGAACACGCTGGCACGCCGCTCCGTCGAAGGTACGCAGTTTGCCGGCCTCGCCGACGCAATGACCGGTCCGCTGATCTACTCGATCTCGGATGACGCGGTGGCAGCAGCGAAAGTCATCAACGACTTCGCCAAAACCAACGACAAACTGGTCATCAAGGCGGGTAACTACGCAGGCAAGCAGCTGGATAAAGCAGCTGTTGCAGCGTTGGCAAGCATTCCTAGCCGTGAAATCCTCATTGCGCAGTTGTTGGGCGTGATGCTGGCTCCGGTGTCGGGCTTTGCACGTGGTTTGGCTGCTCTGGCAGCGAAGAAGAGCGAAGGTTCTGCGGCTCCAGTAGCCGAAGAAACCGCTGCAGCCTAATCGCCGCCTCTCTTTTCAAGTTTTCCAACCAATTCAAAACAATTAGGAGTTTCAAATGGCAATTAGCAAAGACGACATCCTGGCAGCAGTGAGCGAAATGTCCGTGATGGACCTGAACGACCTGGTCAAGGCATTCGAAGAAAAATTCGGCGTGTCCGCAGCAGCAATGTCCGCTCCAGCAGCTGGCGGCGCCGGTGCTGGCGCAGCGGCTGTTGAAGAGCAGACCGAATTCAACCTGATCCTGTCGGACTTCGGCGCGAACAAGGTTGGCGTGATTAAAGCCGTTCGCGAAATCACCGGCCTGGGCTTGAAAGAAGCCAAAGACCTGGTCGATGGCGCACCAAAGTCGGTCAAGGAAGCGATTTCGAAAGCAGATGCTGAAGCCGGTAAGAAGAAACTGGAAGAAGCTGGCGCCAAAGCCGAAATCAAGTAATTGCAGTCTTGGGCGTGTAGTTCAGCGCCGGAGTCAAAGCTTGCGGTTCCCTTCCGACAGGAGGGGAATGCGGCTTTGGCTCTTTTGTCGTCCCTGTCGTATATGTCATCGCAGTCTGTAGTACAGTTTGTTCTTCTTTTCACCTGGCACGAAGTTCGAGA
Source organism: Telluria sp. (assembly GCA_035654095.1). GTDB lineage: Bacteria > Pseudomonadota > Gammaproteobacteria > Burkholderiales > Burkholderiaceae_D > Telluria_A. Next base: position 510 of record DASRXO010000189.1, on the reverse strand, counting down.
CTTGAGGCCTTTCCAGCCAGCGCGCCGATCCGCGTGCGGCGTCCGCTGGAAATTCCTGAATTCTCATCCTTTCTGTCACTCACGGAGTGTCCATGCACTACTCATTTACTGAGAAGAAACGCATTCGCAAGTCATTCGCGAAGCGCGCCAACGTTCACAACGTTCCTTTCCTTCTGGCTACCCAGCTTGAATCTTACGAGAACTTCTTGCAAGCGGACACGATTCCGTCCACGCGCAAGAATGACGGCCTGCAATCGGCGTTTACCTCGATTTTCCCCATCGTGTCGCACAACGGGTTTGCGCGCCTCGAGTTCCTGTCCTACGTCCTGGGCGACCCGGCGTTCGACGTCAAGGAATGCCAACAGCGCGGCCTGACCTTCGCCTCGCCGCTGCGCGCCAAGGTGCGCCTGGTGATCCTGGATAAGGAATCGCCGACCAAGCCGGTGGTCAAGGAAATGAAAGAGCAGGAAGTGTACATGGGCGAACTGCCGCTCATGACCACCACCGGCT
>DASRXO010000188.1:0-2671 GCA_035654095.1 Telluria sp. | reverse complement strand
ACCGTACCCACCCTACGCGAATCGTCACAGGTAGGGTGGGTACGGCGACGCCGTGCCCACGCCGACCGTAAAGTATTTGAAAGAGAGATAACCATGCAATGGGAAGTCGTCATCGGTCTTGAGAACCACGTGCAGCTCACGACCAATTCGAAAATCTTCAGCGGCAGCTCGATCCAGTTCGGCGCCGAGCCGAACACGCAGGCGAGCCCGGTCGACCTGGCCCTCCCCGGCGTGCTGCCGGTGATGAACAAGGGCGCGGTCGAGCGCGCGATCCGCTTCGGCCTCGCGGTGAATGCGAAGATCGCGCCGCAGTCGATTTTCGCGCGCAAGAACTACTTCTATCCGGACCTGCCGAAGGGCTACCAGATCAGCCAGTTCGAAGACCCGATCGTGATCGGCGGCCAGATCAACTTCGGCTTCGAGAAGGACGGTAAATTCGAGACCCGCAGCATCAACCTGACCCGCGCCCACCTCGAGGAAGACGCCGGCAAGTCGCTGCACGAAGACTACGCCGGCATGACCGGCATCGACCTCAATCGCGCCGGCACGCCGCTGCTCGAGATCGTGTCCGAGCCCGAGATGCGCAGCGCGGCCGAGGCGGTGGCCTACGCCAAGGCCCTGCATTCGCTGGTGGTCTGGCTCGGCGTCTGCGACGGCAATATGCAGGAAGGCTCGTTCCGCTGCGACGTCAACGTCTCGGTGCGTCCGCTCGGCCAGAAGGAATTCGGCACCCGCTGCGAGATCAAGAACCTGAACTCCTTCCGCTTCATCGAAGAAGCCGTGCATTACGAAGTGCGGCGCCAGATCGAGCTGATCGAAGACGGCGGCAAGGTGCAGCAGGCGACCCGCCTGTGGGACCCGGACAAGAAGGAAACGCGCGCCATGCGCACCAAGGAAGACGCGCAGGACTACCGCTACTTCCCCGATCCCGATTTGCCGCCGCTGGTGGTGTCGGACGAATGGATCGCGCGCATCAAGGCCGACATGCCGGAGCTGCCGGACGCGATGCGCACGCGCTTCATCGGCGACTACGCGCTGCCCGAGTACGACAGTTTGATCCTGACCTCGTCGCACGAAATGGCGGCGTATTTCGAAGCGGTGGTGGCGAAAGCCGGCAAGGAAAACGCGAAGGCCGCGGCCAACTGGCTGATGGGCGACGTGGCCTCGACGCTGAACCGCGAAAACGTGGACATCGCCGATGCGCCGGTGGAAGCGTCGCAACTGGCGCTGCTGCTCAAGCGGATCGCCGACGGCACGATCTCCAACAAGATCGCCAAGGAAGTGTTCGCGGCGATGTGGGAAGCGAAGTCGAACGACGAGAATGTGGCCGACGCCATCATCGACCAGAAAGGCCTGCGCCAGATTTCGGACAGCGGTGCGCTGGAAAAGATCGTCGACGAGGTGCTGGCGGCGAACGAGAAGTCGGTCGAGCAGTACCGGGCCGGCAAGGAAGCGGCGATCAATTCGCTGATCGGCCAGGCGATGAAGGCGTCGAAGGGCAAGGCCAACCCGGCTCAGCTGACCGAGCTGCTGAAGAAAAAACTCGCGGGTTAAGGTCCGCGATCGCGTGGGCATGGTGAACCCCTACGCATGCTGTCGCGATCGCGTGGGCATGGTGAACCATACCCACCCTACGCATGCTGTAGGGTGGGTACGGGCACCGTGCCCACCCTACAGCATGCGTAGGGTGGGTACGGGCACCGTGCCCACGCGCTCACACTCCGTAACGGGTCCGGTACGCTTGCACCGCTTCTTTGAACTGCGCCAACTGCGGATCGGCGCCCGCACCCGACAGGTAGCTGAACAAATCGTCCAGATTGCCGATCGAGACCACCGGAATGCCGAACTCGCGGCTCACTTCCTGCACCGCCGAATTGGCCGACAGCGCGCCGTCCTTGCCCGAACGCTCCATGCGGTCGAGCGCGATCAGCACCGCGCACGGCTCGGCGCCGGCCGCGCGTATCATGTCCACCGATTCGCGCACCGAGGTGCCGGCCGAGATCACGTCGTCGATGATCACCACCTTGCCCTGCAGCTTGGCGCCGACGATGGTGCCGCCCTCGCCGTGGTCCTTGGCTTCCTTGCGGTTGAAGGCGAACGAGGTGTTGCGCCCCTTGCCCGCCAGCGCCACCGCGGTCGCCGAGGCCAGCGTGATGCCCTTGTAGGCCGGCCCGAACAGCATGTCGAATTCGATCCCCGAATCGAGCAGCGTCTGCGCATAAAACTGCGCCAGCTGGGCCAGGGTCGCGCCATCGTGGAACAGCCCCGCGTTGAAAAAATACGGCGACTGGCGCCCGGCCTTGGTGGTGAACTCGCCGAAGCGCAACACCCCCGTCGAGACCGAAAACGCGATAAACTGTTGGCGCAAATTGCTCACGGTAATCCTCTTTGAACTCTGGTGGCGTATTTTACCGCCCTCTTCCCCCTGGAACCATGCCAAAAATTATTTCTGCCAACCTCAACGGGATCCGCTCCGCCCACAAGAAGGGCTTCTTCACCTGGATGGCGGCCCAGACCGCCGACTTCGTCTGCGTGCAGGAACTGAAGGCGCAGGCGGATGACATGACCGAGGAATTCCTCACGCCGGGCGGCTACCACGGCCACTTCCACTACGCCGAAAAGAAGGGCTACTCGGGCACCGGCATCTACAGCCGCCTCAAGCCGGACGCCG
>DASRXO010000187.1:0-2197 GCA_035654095.1 Telluria sp. | reverse complement strand
GGACCGCGTGATCATGCTCAAGTCGCACGGCGCGGTGGTGGCGGCCGAAGGCATCGTCGAAGCCTTCGTGCTCGGCATCTACCTCGAAGAGACCGCGCAGCGCCAGCACCTCGCCTCGCAGCTGGGCGAACCGGCGGTACTGACCGTCGACCAGATCGCCACGATAGCCCGCAATCTGTGGAAACCGAAGCTGCTGCGCAAGGTGTGGGACTACCACCACGCCAAGTTGCGGCGCGCCGCGTGATGTATTTTGCGCATCGTGCAGAAATAATCACGAATGTTCACTGAATGTTGTTGACACGGATAGTGCTGATCGGTAAATTTGATTTAATTCGTTTTCGGACCGATGGTCCATATAGCAGAACAGAGAAAAACCCCCTAAAACTTGGCGCAAACCGCACAGACGGCGCCGGGCAAGCCAACCAGGAGACGCTTCGATATGGGAGCAGTAGCACACGCGGCCGGAGTACCGGTCGACCGGCCTAAAGGCTGGCGCAACATAGACATGAAATGGCTCGTGATCGGCGTCAGCGTGTTGCTGGTGTCGTATCTGGCGCTGATGCCGCTCGGCTTCCTGCTGTGGCAAAGCTTCTTTACGCCGGCCACCGCCACCAACCCGGCCGTCTTCACCCTCGCCAATTACGTGGTGGCCTACAGCGACGTCGAGACCCTCAAGCTGCTGGGTAGTTCGGTCACCTTCGCCATGGGCGCCTCGGTGTTCGCCTTCCTGGTCGGCACCGCGCTGGCCTGGATGAACGAGCGCACCAACACCCCGTTCAAATCGCTGTTCTTCGCGCTGTCGATCATCCCGCTGATCATTCCGGGCATCCTGTTCACGGTGGCCTGGATCCTGCTGGCGAGCCCCAAGATCGGCATCCTGAACATGCTCTTGCAAAGCTGGTTCGGCACCGACTACGTGTTCTTCAATATCTATTCGATGTGGGGCATGATCTGGGTCGACGGCCTGCATTACTCGTCGATGGCGTTCCTGATCATGACCGCGGCCTTCCGCTCGATGGACCCGTCGCTGGAGGAGTCGGCCATGATGAGCGGCGCCAGCGTGCCGCAGATCGCCTGGCACATCACCCTCAAACTGAGTTGGCCGGCGATCTGCGCGACCTTGCTGATCCTGTTCGTGCGCTCGATCGAATCGTTCGAAGTGCCGGCCCTGCTCGGCCTGCCGGTCGGGATCCAGGTGTTCACCTCGTCGATCTACCAGGCCATCCACGCCTATCCGAGCCAGGTCGGGCTGGCCTCGTCGTATGCCGTGACCCTGCTGCTGATCACCGCGATCGGCATTTACTTCCAGTCGCGCCTGTCGAACCAGGGCTCGAAATATTCGACCGTGACCGGCAACGGCTTCCGGCCGCGCGCCATGGACCTCGGCAAATGGCGCTACCTGACCGCCAGCACCTTCCTGCTGTACTTCTCCTTCATCGTGGTGCTGCCTTTCCTGGTGCTGCTCTGGTCTTCGCTGCAGAAGTTCTACAGCGTGCCGTCGATGGCGGCGCTGAAGAACCTCAGCTTCGACGCCTATAGCTTCATCCTGACCTATCCGACCCTGTTCAGCGCGGTCGGCAACAGCCTGCTGCTGGCGGTCGGCTGCGCCACCGTGGTCATGCTGCTGACCTCCATCATCTGCTGGATCGTGGTCAAGACCAAGCTGCCGGGCCGCTTCGTGCTCGATAGCCTGGCCTCGCTGCCGATGGTGTTCCCCGGCCTGGTGCTGGGCCTGGCGCTGATGATCTTCTACCTGAACTTCGACATCGGCGTGTACGGCACCATGTGGATCATGTTCATCGCCTACGTCACCCGCTTCATGCCTTACGGCCTGCGCTACAACACCACCTCGATGCTGCAGATTCACAAGGAGCTCGAAGAGTCGGCCGCGATGAGCGGCGCCTCCTGGGGCACCACCTTCTTCCGCGTGGTGCTGCCGCTGCTGAAACCCGGCCTGCTGGCCGGCTGGATTTATATCGTGATCGTGTCGATCCGCGAGTTGTCGACCTCGATCCTGCTGTACAGCCCGGGCACCGAAGTGGTCTCGGTGCTGATCTGGGAATTGTGGGAAAACGGCCAATACGTCGAACTGTCCGCGCTCGGTGTGATGTTCATCATCGCCCTGTTCATGCTGGTCATGCTGGCGCAGTGGGTAGGCCGGAAATTCGGCGTCAAGGAAGCCTGATCAAATCAAGGT
>DASRXO010000186.1:0-6261 GCA_035654095.1 Telluria sp. | reverse complement strand
GCCTTGAGCTGGGCCTCGCCGAGCTGGTGCTGGAGCAGGGCCGCTTCGGCGCGCGCCGCCTCCAGCTGGGCCTTGGCCTGCGCGATGTCTTCGCTGCGCGGGCCGGACACCACCAACTGCTGCGCCGTGCGTGCGCTGTCGAGCTGGGCCTGGGCCACCTGGTCGCGCGCGGCGGCGTTATCGACGTCCTGGCGGCTGACGGCGCGCCCGGCGGTACTCTGGTGGACCGCTTGCAGGCGCGCCAGCTGCTCGTGCGCGAGGCCGGCGTCGGCCTGGGCGGCGGCCACCGTGGCGCGCGCCTGCGCGACTTCCTCGGGACGGCTGCCGGCCTGCAAACGCTGCAAGGCCTGCTCGCGCACCCTGGTCTGGGCTTGGGCCTGGGCCAGCTGCAGCGCCAGCGCACGGGTGTCGAGTTCGCCGAGCAGCTGGCCGGCCCTGACGTGCTCGCCTTCCTGCACCAGCAGCTTGCCGATGCGCTCGCTGGCGTTGAAGGCCAGCGCGACCTGGCGCACGTCGACATTGCCGTACAAGACCAGCGTATCGGAGGCGACCGGCCTGTCGCGCAGCGCCCACCAGATCCCGGCGCCGACGGCGGTGAGGACCAGCACGGCGGCGGCGATGCGTTTCTTGTTCATCTTGTTCCCCCGAAAGGTGGCAGCGTGGCTCATTGTATCTAATTCAAATTTGAATTTCAATTTAAACGAAAATTTCAATTCCGCAGCACAACCCTTACAATACGCCCATGGCTACTTCAAGGACAGCGCCGGCGCCCAGGCGCGCGGCGCGCACGGATGGCGACGCGACGCGCCTGCACATTCTCGATACGGCGGGCCGGGTGTTCGCCGAGCGCGGTTACGCGAATACCACCAGCAAGGACATCTGCACGCGCGCGGGCACCAATATGGCGTCGGTCAATTACCACTTCGGCGGGCGCGACGCCTTGTATGAAGCGGTGCTGATCGAGGCGCACCAGCAGTTGCTGAACCTCGACCAGATCACGGCGATCGCGGCGGCGGCGGGCGATCCGCGCGCCAAGCTGCGCACCATCGTGGGCGGCATCATCCGCCACGTGGGCGGGCCGGCCGGGCCGTGGGGCCTGCGGGTGCTGACGCGCGAGCTGCTGGCGCCGACGCCGTTCGCGCCGGCGATGATCAAGAAGGCGATCGGGCCCAAGGCCAAGCTGATGCTGGGGATCATCGGCGAGATCACCGGCCTGCCGCCGGCCCATCCGGCGGTGCAGCGCAGCCTGGCCTTCATCATGACCCAGTGCATGGGCCTGCTGCTGGCGCCGAAGGACCTCGACGCCGGCCTGCCGTTCAGCTTCCACAAAGACCCCGACGCGCTGGCCGAAGACTTGCTGGGCTATGTGCTGGCCGGCCTCGACGCGATCGCCGCGCAGTACCGAAACTAGTGGGGTCACATCTGACATTCGTACATTTCGCCTGCGAAATGTACGAATGTCAGATGTGACCCCACCGCTTGAAATTTGGCGCGCGGCCAGTCAATCGCACGGTTTTCGCTCTGACGGTCCGTTGGAGTACGGGCGAAAACGGCAATGGGGTCACATCTGACATTCGTACATTTCGCTTGCGAAATGTACGAATGTCAGATGTGACCCCAAGTTGTTAGCGGGGAAGACGCAGCGGATGGGCTTCGGTGTTGAAGGTGATGGCGTCGAAGTCGAGCGTCCGCCGCGGCGCGAACAGCAGGTAGTAGTACTTGAACGTTTCGGCGAACACGAAACTCTCCATCGAGTCCAGCTTCTCCTTGCTGCGCACGTCCTTCAGCGCCGCATAACCGTCCGCCACCCGCGCGTACTTGACGAAATCCTCGAACATTTCCTTGCCCATCAGCCGGTAGTGCGCGTCGCCCGTGAAGTGGTAGAGGTAGTAGGCCGACTCCACAATCTCCGGCCGCAAGGGATAGCCGGGCGAGATCACCGCGCGCGCCGCATAGTCGTACGATTCGGGCTCGATCCCGTGCGCGCGCCACATCGCGAAGCCCGATTCCTGCAGCCGCTTGGCCCGCTCGAGATCGCCACTGAGCGACAGCAGCGCCGGCATGAAGGCGTCCAGCGCGCCGTAACGCGTGCTCGTGCGCCGGCCGCTGTTCATGTCCGCGCGGCCGTACCACAGCTCGCCGCGCACCTCGTCCGCCAGGTAGCGGTTGATGCTGGCGATGCTGTCGTCCCACATCGCCTTGCACTCGGGGTCGCCGAACAGGCGCCAGCATTTGTACAGGTATTCGTAGTAGGAGTCGATCGCGCCGCCGATGTGGGCGCTGGGATTGGTCCACTTGCCCGTCTCGACGTCGATGCCGCTACCGACCAGCCCGATCGCCGAACGCCGCCGGTAGGTTTCCACCAGCGCGCGCTTGGCCTTGTCGTAGTACACGGGGTTCTTGGTGAGCCTGGATAGCATGCCGAATTCGAGCAGCAAGGTGCCGGTCTCGGCCGGATTGCTGACCGTGCCGCTGGTCTTGCCGGTGCGCAGGTTGACGTGGGTGTAGGGCAGCCCGGTCGGCGAGTCGAACACCGGCAGCAGCCGCTTGCCGAGGTCGTCCGCCAGCGCGAGCAGGCGCGCGTCGCCGGTCATCTGGTAGCCCGAGATCAGCCCGCCCAGCAGGCGGATCGTGATCTCGAAATTCTGCACGGTCAGGTCCTGGTCGAAGCTCAGCTTGGCGGCGATCAGCTCGCGCGCTTCGCCGGCTTCCTTGGTCAGGCCCATCAGCAGCAGGGTGTCGAGCGCGTCGACCGGCGTCATCAGCAAGGAGCTGCCGTACCAGTCGTGCGCGGTTTTGCTCAGCGGCCTGAGCGCGTCGTGGCCCCAGGCGTGGCGCTTGTAGCCGTCCCAGGCGTGCTTGGCCTCGGCCTTGACGCGCGCGGCCATCTGCGCCGATTGGACGTCGCTGAAGGTGTCGGCGGCCTGTGCGGCGCTTGCCATCATGGTGAGCGCGGCCAGCGCGCCGAGCCAGATTCGTTTCATCGTCATCTCCTGATCTCGCTGTCGTTCCCGCGCAGGCGGGAACCCATAGCGCGGATGAGCATAGGCGCTATGGGTTCCCGCCTGCGCGGGAACGACGAAGCTTATTGGTAGGGGGTCTGGGTGTAGGGGCGCGCGTCCTTGGCGCGTCCCCATTGCTTATTCGGCTCGGCCTGCATCGTGAACACCAGCTCGCCGCCAGCCGTGATCTGTTCATGCCGCAAGAAGCTCTGGCTCAGCGGCTTGCCGTTCAGCGTGACGCTGCCGATGTACTGATTGGCCGCGCTCAGGCCCTCGCTGCGGATCGTGAACTTTTTCCCGTTCGGCAGGTTCAGCACCGCCTTGTCGACGAACGGCCGGCCGATCACGTACTCGTTGCTGCCCGGCGCCACCGGATAGAAACCCAGCGCCGTGAAGGTGAACCAGGCCGATATCTGCCCCAGGTCGTCGTTGCCGGCCAAGCCGGCCGGGGTCGGCGCGTACTGGCTGGACACGATCTTGCCGAGCCGCTGCTGGGTCTTCCACGGCGCCCCCGCGTAGTTGTACAAGTAGGCCACATGGTGCGAGGGCTCGTTGCCGTGCGCGTAGTGGCCGATCAGGCCGGAGATGTCTTCCATGTGCGCATACACCTTTTCGTCGACCTTGGCGTCGAACACCATGTCGATCTTGGCCTGCAGGCCGGCGTCGCCGCCCAGCATCGCGATCAGGCCGGCGTTATCGTGCGGCATGTACCACGAGTATTGCCAAGCGCTGCCTTCGGTGTAGTCGCTGCCGAAGTTCGACACCGCAGGGTCGAAGGGCTCGCGGAATTCGCCCGTCGATTTGCGGGCCCGCACGAAGCCGGTCTTGGTGTCGAACACGTTGCGGTAGTTCTGCGCCCGCTTGTAGTACTTGGCGGCGATGTCGCGCTTGCCCATCTTCTCGGCCATGCGCGCGATGCTCCAGTCGTCGAACGCATATTCGACCGTCTTCGACGCCGCTTCCGGTTCGAGGTCGATCGGCACGTAGCCGAGCTGCATGTAGTATTTCAGGCCGCCGTAAGGGCCGTATTCGGCGCTGGCGGTCATCGCCTTCAGGGCCGCTTCGGCGTCGAAACCCTTCAGGCCCTTCATGTAGGCGTCGGCGATCACCGGCACCGCATGGTAGCCGATCATGCACCAGGTCTCGAGCCCGGCGAACTGCCACACCGGCAGGATGCCGTAGGGGCTGACCTGCTGCGAGGCGATCAGCGAGCGCACGAAGTCGACATTGCGCGCCTCGGGCTGGATCAACGTCAGCAGCGGATGCAGGCCGCGGTAGGTGTCCCACAGCGAAAAGGTGGAGTGGAAGCGGAAGCCGTCGGCCTGGTGCACCTCGTTGTCGGGACCGCGGTAGCGGCCGTCGCTGTCCATGTACAGGGTCGGGCCCATCATGCTGTGGTAGAGCGCGGTGTAGACCATGGTGCGCATCGCGGGCGCGGCCTCGACTTGCACGGCCGACAGGGCGTCGTTCCAGGCCTTGCTGGCCTTGGCGCGCTCGGCGTCGAAGTCCCAGCCCGGCATCTCGGCCAGGTTGGCGATCGCGCCCGCTTCGCTGACCCCGGAGATCGCGACCTTGACCAGCAGTTCGCGATTGCCCGGCACGCCGAACTCGAGCGCGGCGACCAGCGCCTTGCCTTCGACCATGGCCTTGTCGCCGGGGCCGCTGCCGGGGCCGGCAAAGCCGCGGTATTCGACCGCGTCTTCGCGGTTGTGCAACTGGCGCGCGCTGAACGGGCGCGAGAACTGGACCGCGAAGTACAGCTGGCGGCCGGGCGCCCAGCCGCGCGTCGAGCGCATGCCGGTGATCATGCTGTCGCCGCGCACGCGCAGCGAGGACCACAGGTTCTTGCCCTTGTAGTCGTAGACGCTGTTGCGCAGGTCGAGGATCAGCTTGGCCTCGGCGCCCTGGCCGTAGCGGTAGCGGTGCAGGCCGACGCGGTCGCTGGCGGTCAGTTCGACGTCGACCTCGTTATCGAGCAGGCGCACCGCGTAGTAGCCCGGCTCGGCGTGCTCGTCCTGGTGCGAGAAGCGCGAGCGGTAGCCGGAGAACGGCCGCTCGGGATAGCCGGGTTCGAGCTTGGTCTCGCCGCTGTAGGGCATCAACAGGATGTCGCCCAGGTCGGAGTGGCCGGTGCCGGAGAAATGGGTGTGCGAGAAGCCGAGGATGGTGTCGTCTTCGTAGCGGTAGCCGGCGGCCCAGGGGTAGCTTTGCTTGAAGTGGCGGACCTGGGTGTCCGGACTCAGTTGGACCATGCCGAACGGCCGCGTGGCGCCGGGGTAGGTGTGGCCGTCGCCGCCGGTGCCGATGAACACATTGACCGCCGCCACCTGGCGGGTGTCGGGCGCGGCGTGGGCAGCCGCCGCCAGCGTCAGGGCAAGTGCCAGCCAGCCGTGCTTCAAGTTGATACCCATCGATCGATCTCCTGTAGATGAACTGCCGTCGTTCCCGCGCAGGCGGGAACCCATCGCGTAGCTGAGTCGCTATGGGGGGAACGCATGCGTTCCCGCCTGCGCGGGAACGACCGGGGTGTAAGTTGGCCTGCCGTCAGCGACATGAGACGCACGGAACTCAGCCAGCATGGTCGTCGCCTTCGATCGCGCGCAGCACTTCGTAGCAGGCGCCCATGGTGTGGTAGTCGACCTTGCCGGCCGGGCTCTTGTCATCCGAGTACTTGCGGTTGTCGCGGCTCAGGATGCGGTACCAGGCGCCGTGGTGGTGGTCGATGAAATGGGTCCAGCTGTATTCCCACAGCGCGCGGTAGCAGTCCCAGTAGCGCTGCTTGCCGGTGCGCGCGGCGAGCAGGGCGGCCGCGGCCAGACTCTCGGCCTGGACCCAGAAGTACTTGTCGCCGTCGCACACGGTGCCGTCCGGCGCGAAGCCGTAGCAGATGCCGCCGTGCTGCTTGTCCAAGGCGTGGTGCAGGGCGCTGGCGAACAGCACCTCGGCTTGCGGCAGCAGCCATTCGGGGCTGTCTTGCAGCGCCGGGCCGTGGCGTTCGAGCTGCAGCAGCAGCTTGGCCCATTCGGTGAAGTGGCCCGGCTGGTAGCCCCAGGGGCGGAACAGGTTGGCCTTGTCGTGCAGATTGTATTGCCAGTCGGCGCGCCAGTCCTGCCGGTAGTGTTCCCAGATCATGCCGCCGGCACGGCCGGCCTGGCGCACCGTGATGTTGGCGGCCAGCGTTTCGGCGCGGTGCAGGAAGGGCCGGTGGCCGGTCGCCTCATAGGCGGCGATCAGCGCTTCGCAGGCATGCATATTGGCG
>DASRXO010000185.1:0-2848 GCA_035654095.1 Telluria sp. | reverse complement strand
CAGAACAACCCGATCCTGACCGGCGAGGCCGGCGTCGGCAAAACGGCGGTGGTCGAAGGCCTGGCCCTGCGCATCGCCAGCGGCGACGTGCCCGAAGTGCTGCGCGGTGTGGAGATCCACGCGCTCGACATGGGGCTGCTGCAGGCCGGCGCCAGCGTCAAGGGCGAGTTCGAGAACCGCCTCAAGAACGTCATCGACGAGGTCAAGAAAAGCCCGCACGCCATCATCCTGTTCATCGACGAGGCGCACACCATGATCGGCGCCGGCGGCACGGCGGGCCAGAACGACGCCGCCAACCTGCTCAAGCCGGCGCTGGCGCGCGGCGAGCTGCGCACCATCGCCGCCACCACCTGGGGAGAGTACAAGAAGTACTTCGAAAAGGACGCCGCCCTGGCGCGCCGCTTCCAGGTCGTGAAGGTGGAGGAGCCGGACGAGGAGACCGCCTGCGCCATGCTGCGCGCGATGGCGCCGCTGATGGAGCGCCACTTCAACGTGCGGGTCTACGACGATGCGATCAGCGAGGCGGTGCGACTGTCGCACCGCTACATCAGCGGCCGCCAGCTGCCGGACAAGGCCATCAGCGTGCTCGATACCGCCTGCGCCAAGGTCGCATTGGGACAGAACGCGACGCCGGCCCTGATCGAGTCGGCCACCCGCCTGATCGAACGCATCGACACCCGGGCCGCCGCCCTGGCGCGCGAGGAGAACAGCGGCGCCGACCACGGCCAGACGCTGGCGATGCTGCGCGCCCAGCGCGTGGCGGCCACCGCCGAGCAACGGCAGCTGCGCGAACGCTGGCAGAAGGAGCAGGCGATCAGCGCCGACATCAAGCAGCTGCGCACCCGGCTCGAGGCGGGCGGCGCGCAAGGCGACAGTCCGGCGCTGCGCAAGCTGGTCGACGAGCTGCGCGCGGTGCAGGGTGAATCGCCGCTGGTGCCGGTGCAGGTCGACGGTCATGTGGTGGCGGAAATCGTCGCCGGCTGGACCGGGATCCCGCTCGGCCGCATGGTCAAGGACGAGATCAAGACGGTGCTGAACCTGCAGGCGCTGCTCGAAGAACGCATCCTCGGCCAGTCGCATGCGGGCGCCGCGGTGGCGCAGCGCGTGCGCACCGCGCGCGCCAATCTCGATGATCCCAACAAGCCGAAGGGAGTGTTCCTGTTCGTCGGCAGCTCCGGCGTCGGCAAGACCGAGACCGCGCTCGCGCTGGCCGACCTGCTGTACGGCGGCGAGCGCAAACTCATCACCATCAACATGAGCGAGTACCAGGAGGCGCACAGCGTCTCGGGACTGAAAGGCTCGCCGCCCGGCTATGTCGGTTATGGCGAAGGCGGCGTGCTGACCGAGGCGGTGCGGCGCAATCCCTACAGCGTGGTGCTGCTCGACGAGATCGAGAAAGCCCATCCCGACGTGGCCGAGTTGTTCTTCCAGGTGTTCGACAAGGGCGTGATGGACGACGCCGAGGGCCGCGAGATCGACTTCCGCAACACGATCATCATCGCGACCTCGAACGCGGCGTCGGCCCAGATGATGCAGGCCTGCCTGAACAAGAGCGCAAGCGAGATGCCGGCGCCGGACCAGCTGGCCGAGCTGATACGCCCGCAGCTGATGAAGCACTTCAAGCCCGCCTTCCTCGGCCGCCTGACGGTGGTGCCGTTCTACCCGATCGGCGACGAGGTGCTGGCGAAGATCATCCGCCTCAAGCTGGAGCGCATCAAGCGCCGCATCGGCGACAATCACCAGGCCCAGTTCCAGTACGACGATACCTTGGTCGAGGCGGTGCTCGCGCGTTGCACCGAGGTCGATTCGGGCGCCCGCAACGTCGATACGATCCTGAACGGCACGCTACTGCCGGAGATCGCCGACTCGGTGCTGGCGCGGATGGCGGAAGGGGCGGCGATCGCGCGCATCAAGGTCAGCGCGAACAAGGCCGGCAAGTTCAAATATGCGATCGAAGCTGCTTGAGGAGGCGCCATGTTCAGCATCGACAAATTGCTGGCGCCCGTCAGCGAGCAGCATCCCTGCGGCGACGACATCGCCTTCTCCAGCGAGCTCGATGCCATCGCGCGGGCACGCCAGGCCGATGACCCGTCGCTGGAGCAGGGCGCCTGGGTCACCACGCTCAAGGAGGCCGACTGGAAGTTCGTCGCCAACCGCTGCGCGACGCTGATCGAATCGCGCAGCAAGGACCTGCAACTGGCCGTCTGGCTGGCCGAAGCGAGCGCCCGGACCGGCGCCTTCCGCGGCCTCGGCGACAGCCTGCTGCTGATCGCCGCGCTGTGCGAGCTCTATTGGGATGGGCTGTTCCCGCTGCCCGACGAAGGCGGGTTCGAGCAGCGCGTCGGCAACCTGTGCTGGATCGCCGCGCGCCTCCCGCCGCTGATGCTCGACATGCCGATCACCGAGGGCGAGGGATATTCGATGAACGATGCCGATGCGGCGCGCCTGCGCCCGGCCGGCGCGGAAGCGGGACCGGACCTGGAGGCCGCGCGGCGCCGCAGCTCGCGCGGGTTCTACGAAGCACTGCTGGCCGATACCGCGCACTGCATGCGGGCGATCGGCGAGCTTGAAAAGGCGGTGGACGACCGGCTCGGCGCCGACGGCCCGGGCTTCAGCGCGGCCAGGGCCACGCTGCAGGACGTGATCCACGTCGTGAGGCCCGCTGCGCGCGAGGCCGGTGCGCTGACCGACGTCGTGGTCGGCGAGACGGCCCCCGGCGCCTCGGCGGTCGCGCCGCAAGCCGTCGCGCCCGCGCTCACGGGGCAGCTCCAGTCGCGCGCCGAGGCGCTGGCCCAACTGCGGCTGGTGGCCGAATTCTTCCGCCGCACGGAGCCGCACAGCCCCGTGG
>DASRXO010000184.1:0-2243 GCA_035654095.1 Telluria sp. | reverse complement strand
CAGCTTGGGGTAGACCATCGGCACGGTCAGCATGGTGCTGGCCAGGGCCATCAGCAGCAGCGCGGTGAAGGTCTCGCTGGTGACGACGCCTTTGTCGAGCAGGATGTTGACGAAGATGATCATGATCAGCGCCTTGGTCTGCAGCAGCCAGCCGATGATCGACGCTTCGCCCTCGTCCCATTTCAGGATCTTGCCGGCGATATGAATCCCCGCCAGCTTGCCCGACACCGAGGCCACCAGCAGCGCCGCCGCGGCCACGAACACCGCAGCGCCGCCCACCGCCCAGTTGGTGCGCAGGCCGGTGCTGAGGAAGAACACCGGCATGACGGCCAGCAGCACGTGGTTGCGCAGCAGGTCCATCTTCTTCTGGTCGAACCAGTCCGACTCCATCACCGCGCCCGACAGGAAAGCGCCGACCATGAAGTGCAGGCCGGCCCAGTCGGCCGCAAACGCACAGGCCGCGAGCCAGATCAGCGCAAGGTACCAGCGGTCGCGCTCCTCCAGCCGCGCCATCAGGCGACGGAACAGCACCGTCGCGAGGCCGAACGCGAGCAGGAAGCCGAGCTGGCGCCCGACCCGGTCCCAGTCGAGCAGGATCAGCGCCAGCACGCCCCAGATGGCGACGTCGTCCAGGCTGGCATAACGCAGGATGCGCTGGCCGATCGGCTGGCGCAGGATGTCCAGCTTTTCCATCAGCAGGATCAGGATCGGCAGCGCGGTCACTGCGCACGACATGCCGACGCCCAGCACGAACTGCCAGCTTTGCGCCCGCGGCCCCATCCAGCCCGCATAGCCCAGCATGCCGAGCGCCGCGACGCAACCGAACAGCAGCGGCGTGCCGAGCGCCAGCGACGCGGTGATCGTGCTTTCACGCCGATGTTCCCAGGCTTTTTTCAGGTCGAGCTCGATGCCGGCGATCATCACGAACATCATCACCGCCCACCACGCGATGCCGTTCAGCGCCTGGATCACCTGCGGATTGAACACGAAGTTGTAGTAGTCCGGATAGGCCCGGCCGAGAATGCCCGGGCCGAGCAAAATGCCGGTGATGATCTGCACGACCACCAGCGGCGCGTAATAGTCGGTGTTGCCGAGCCGCCAGATCAGATACGGCAGGGTAAAAATGATCAGCATCGCGATCAGGAAGATCTCGGTCGTCGCCATTGCGATGTCCTCTAATAATGTTTGGAAACGATACCACAATCGCGCCGCAGCGGGTATGACGGCCAAGCAGGGTGGGCCACCCAGGCGTCGGCCCGGGTGGCCACACTACAGGATTACATTGCGCCGCTGCCTAAGTGGCGCTTGAAGAACTGCGCCCAACCCGCACGCTCGAAAGGCGGAATGCCGCCGTGTCCGCCCGGATTGGCATGCAGCGTTTTCTCCGATGAGCCGATCGCATCGAACAGCGCGAGCGCGGCGGCGCGCGGCATCAGTTCGTCGTCCCATTGCGCGACGAATTCGACCGGAATGGAGATCTGGCGTGCCGCCTCTTCGAGCTGCGGCGCGCCTCCCGTCAAGCCGAACACCGCGGCCTTGATGCGCGCGTCGCTGGCGGCCAGGAGGATGCCCGTCATCGCGCCCTTCGAGAGACCGAGGTAGCCGGTCGGTCCGCCCGCGCCGACCTCGCCGAGCGCCTGGACTCGATCGAGCACGGCCCGCCATTCCGACACCGCCTGCACGGCGGCTAGCAGCATCACCTTGAGCGGTTCGCCGCCCAAGCCGCCGCCCAGCGCCAGATGCTCCCGCAGCTGCTGCGAAAACGAGGCGGTCGCTTCAGGCGTCGCACGAGCGCCGTGGTCGGGCGCATCGATCGCGACAACGGCATAGTGCTGCTCTTTCGCGTAGCGCCTTCCGGCGGCGGCCAACGGAGGGAACATCTTGTGCGCCCCGCCGCCATGGCCCATCAGCAGCAGGGGCCGCGGACCATGAGCCCCGTCCGGGGTCCACATCACACCGGGCACGACTTGCCCGGCAACCGTCACTTCAAACAGGCGCTCAGTGACGCCATCCTTGGATTCTTCTTGCGTAAATTGCATACTCTCTCCGACATTGCGTTGAGGTGAATGGGATATCTTCGTGTGGGTATTGCATATGCCCTCCTTCGCGAATGTTGGGTTGGGTTGACTGCGATTTTTCGGCAGTTGCCGGAATTATAATTAGAATTCGTGCCTGCGCTACAAAATATTTGTCGCGGAACTCATGCGGGGCATGGGGGGAACTCATGCGGGGCATGGGGGGAA
>DASRXO010000183.1:0-3118 GCA_035654095.1 Telluria sp. | reverse complement strand
GCCTTCCTCTGGTATAACGCGCACCCCGCGCAGATGTTCATGGGCGACGTCGGCGCGCTGGCGCTGGGCGGCGCGCTCGGCACCATCGCCGTCATCGTGCGCCAGGAGATCGTGCTGTTCATCATGGGCGGCATCTTCGTGGCCGAGACCCTGTCGGTGATCGTCCAGGTCGGCTGGTTCAAGTACACCAAGAAGCGTTATGGCGCCGGGCGCCGCATCTTCCTGATGGCGCCGCTGCACCACCATTTCGAACAGAAGGGCTGGAAGGAGACCAAGGTCGTCGTGCGGTTCTGGATCGTGACGATGATGCTGGTCCTGATCGGTTTGTCCACACTGAAGCTGCGTTGATGACATACGAAGGCAAACACGCACTGGTCTTGGGGCTCGGGGAATCCGGGCTCGCGATGGCGCACTGGCTCGCGCGCTGCGGCGCGCGCCTGCGCGTCGCCGACACGCGCAGCGATCCCGCGCGTCTGCAAGAGCTGCGCGCTGCTTTGCCGGACGCCGAGTTCGTGGGCGGCGAGTTCAGCGTCGGCCTGCTCGACGGGATCGACTTCGTGGCCGTCAGCCCGGGCCTGGCGCCGCGCCGCGAACTGGCGCAGATCGCGCCGGCCGCGGCCGAACGCGCCATCCCGGTGTGGGGCGAGATCGAACTGTTCGCCCAGGCGCTGGCCCAACTCAAAGCCGAACGCGGCTACGCGCCGAAAGTGGTCGCCATCACCGGCACCAACGGCAAGACCACCGTCACCAGCCTGACCGGCCAGCTGTGCCAGCGCGCGGGCTTGAGCACGCGGGTGGCCGGCAATATCAGCCCGGCCGCGCTCGACGTGCTGCGCGAGGCGCTTGAGCAGGATTCGCTGCCGCAGGCCTGGATCCTCGAGCTCTCGAGCTTCCAGCTGCACGCCACCTTCAGCCTGCAGGCCGACGCGGCCACCGTATTGAACCTCACCCAGGACCACCTCGACTGGCACGGCGATATGGCGGCCTATGCCGCCGACAAGGCGCGCATCTTCGGCGCGCACACCGTGCGGGTGCTGAACCGCGACGACGCGGCGGTCATGCGGATGGCGGAGCCCACGGCCGAGGTGGTCAGCTTCGGCACCGGCGAGCCGCTTACGCCCGACAGCTTCGGCCTGCTCAACGAGCGCGGCGTGCTGTGGCTGGCGTTTGCCCAGCCGGGCGAGGAGAGCGAGAAAAAGCGTCGCAAGAACGAAGCGCCGGAGCCGGTCGACGGCGTCCTCAGCCGCCTGATGCCGGCCGACGCGCTGCGCCTCCGCGGCCTGCACAACGCCGCCAACGCGCTGGCCGCGCTGGCGCTGTGCCGCGCGATCGGCCTGCCGTTCGCGCCGTTGCTGCACGGCCTGCGCGACTACCAGGGCGAGCCGCACCGCGTCGAGCTGGTGGCCGCGATCGACGGCATCGATTACTACGACGACAGCAAGGGCACCAACGTGGGCGCCACCGTCGCGGCCCTGAATGGCCTCGGCAAGGCCTTCGCCGGCGCGTCGCAAAGGATCGTCCTGATCGCCGGCGGCGACGGCAAGGGCCAGGACTTCGAGCCGCTGGCCGAGCCGATTGCGCGCTACGTGCGCGCCGTGATGCTGATCGGCCGCGACGGACCGAAGGTGCGCGCCGCCGCCGAGGCGTCCGGCGTGGAGATGATCGACTGCGCGAGCCTGCCCGACGCGGTGCAGCGCGGCGCCGCGCTGGCCCGGCCGGGCGACGCCGTGCTGCTGTCGCCGGCCTGCGCCAGCTTCGACATGTTCGACAACTACGGGCACCGCGCCAAGGTGTTCGTCGAGGCCGTGCGCGAGCTCGCGCTGGCGAAAGGACAGGACATCTGATGGCCTTCTTCCAGCTGCCATTCAAATTTGCGGGATCGTCGGCCGACGCGCTGGCGAGCGGCCGCGCGCGCCCCTCGAAGATGATGGAATACGACCAGCCGCTGGTCTGGGTCACCCTGCTGCTGATGCTGCTGGGGATGGTGATGGTGTACTCGGCCTCGATCGCGCTGCCCGATTCGCCCAAGTTCGCCAACTACAAGAACACCTACTTCCTGACGCGCCAGGCGCTGTTCATCGGCATCTCGCTGATCGCCGGCCTGTTCGTGTTCCGCATCCGGATCGCCACCTGGCAGCGCTTCGCGCCGTGGCTGTTCGTCGCCGCGCTGATCCTGCTGGTGCTGGTGCTCATTCCCGGCATCGGGGTGGCGGCCAACGGCGGCCGGCGCTGGCTCAACCTGCGCATCTTCAACCCGCAGCCGTCCGAATTGATGAAGGTGGTGGCGGTGCTGTACGCGGCCGACTACACGGTGCGCAAGCAGCAATACATGCACAAGCTGACCAAGGGCTTCCTGCCGATGGCCGGCGCGATCGGCCTGGTCGGCCTGCTGCTGCTGCTCGAACCCGACCTCGGCGCGTTCGGCGTGATCGTCTGTATCGCGATGGGCATCCTGTTCCTGGGCGGGATCAACGCGGTCTGGTTCGGCGGCATCGGCGCGGTGCTGGTGCTGATCTTCACCACCATCATCGCGCTCTCGCCGTTCCGCCGCGCGCGCATGTTCGCCTATCTCGACCCCTGGCAGGAAGACAACGCCATGAACAAGGCCTATCAGCTGACCCACTCGCTGATCGCCTTCGGCCGCGGCGAATTGTTTGGCGTAGGCCTGGGCGGCAGCGTCGAGAAGCTGCACTACCTGCCGGAAGCGCATACCGACTTCCTGCTGGCGGTGATCGGCGAGGAGCTTGGACTGGTCGGCGTGCTGGTGGTGATCGCGCTGTTCTACTGGCTGGTCAAGCGCGCCTTCGACATCGGCCGCCAGGCGATCGCCATCGACCAGACCTTCGCCGGCTTGGCCGCGAAAGGCATCGGCATCTGGATCGGCGTGCAGACCTTCATCAACATGGGCGTCAACCTCGGCCTGCTGCCGACCAAGGGCCTGACCCTGCCGCTCATGAGCTACGGCGGCACCGGCGTGTTGATCAACTGCGTGGGCCTGGCGATCTTGCTGCGCATCGATTACGAGAACCGCGTGCTGATGCGGGGAGGCCGCCCATGAAGCGCCTGATGATCATGGCGGCCGGCACCGGCGGGCATATCTTCCCCGGCATCGCGATCG
>DASRXO010000182.1:0-2873 GCA_035654095.1 Telluria sp. | reverse complement strand
CGATGACGTCGTCCGACATCGTGGGCCGCCCCAGCGGCGCCAGTTCGACCAGCGCGCGGTCGGCCTTGAATTTGCCCTCCAGCGTGAAGCGTTTGGCGTCGCGCACCAGCGTGCTCTGGCCGGTGACGACCACGGTGCGGTCGGGCCGCGACAACATCTCGAGATGGTCGGCCACCAGCTTGAGCTGCATGCTGGCCTCGCCGCCGGCAAAGCGCACGAAGCCGTCGGCCGTCGCGCGGCCCTGCATCCCGTCGAAGCTGAGCTGCTGCAGTTGCAGCTGGTCGCCCGCGAGCTGGGCACGCAGCACGCCGTTGCGCAGCTTGACGCCCTGGTCGGCCCAGCGCAGCGCGAGGCGGTCGCCGCTCATGCTGCCGTTAAGGGTGGGCGCGCCCACCGTGCCCCCGGCCGTGAGCGCGAGCTTGAGCGCGCCGTCCAGTTCCAGCGCGGGCTGGCCGCTCAGCGGCGCGAGCCAGGCGATCGAACCCATGTCGGCGTCGGCGCTGAGTTTGAGCGGGCTGTCGTTGCCGAGCCGGCCCGCGATCATCTGGGCGGTCGCATCGACGCGCGCATGGCCGGCGCGCGCGCCATTGATTTCGCCCTGCACGCGCAAGGCGCCGCCGGTCACGTCGGCGCGCAGGTCGAGCTGGCGCAGGCCGAGCACCACTGGCACCTCGGCGCCGACGGTCAGGTCGCCTTTTTCGCGGAACACATGCACGCTGCCGGCGAGCGCAGGCGCGGCGCCGGTGGCGGCCGCGGTTTGCAGGTCGAGCGTCCAGTCGGCGCCGAGCGTGAGGTCGCCGCTGACGTTGTCGCGCATGCCGGTCGAGAACTGCGCGAGGTAATTGAGCGGCACGCCGGCCGCGGCGCCCTTGCTGCTCCAGCGCGGGCCGTTCTTGTCCAGCGTTTGCAGCCTGATGCTGCCCTCGGGCAGTTTGATGACCGCGCCGCTCAAGGCGATGCGTTCGGGCCGCGTCAGGCCAAGCACGCCGCTGCCCGGCGGCGCGGCGATCGTCAGCGGCGCGGGCGCTTGCAGGGCGAAGGCGTAGCGGCCGCGGTTCTGCAGCGTGGCCACGGTGCCGCTCCAGGCATTCGCATTCCAGCCGCCGCGCACTTCGGCCAGTGCGTCGAAGTCGTCGCCGCGGGCGGCCAGGCGCAAGCTGTGCGCGGCGCGCGTGCCGCTCGTTTGCAGGCGCGCCGAGGCGATGTGCGTTTCGCCGTGGACGTAGTTGGTCAGTTCGATGTCGCTGACCAGCGGATCGTCCGCGCCGCGGCCGGAGGCCACGCTGGCGCTGGCGCGCAAGGCCTTCAGCTGGTGCCCGCCGGGCAGCCTGAGGTTCTGGCCTTCGAGCGCGGCGCTCAGCGAGGGCGCCGTCATCGTTCCCGACAAGCTGCCCGAGCCGCGTAGCGCGCCCGCAAAATCGGGGCCGATCGCGGCCAGCTGGCCGGCGTCGATGCGCCATTCGAGCTGGTCGCGCGCGGTGCCGAAACTGCCGCGCGCCGCGAGGATGTTGGGGCCGACATGCAGGTCGATATCGGCGTTCGCGATGCGATGCGCGTCGGCCGCCAGTTTCGCGTGGCCCCACAGCGGGGAGTTCGACAGCGTGGAGTCCTGCAAGGCCAGGTCCAATGTGCCGTGCCAGTCCGGTCCGGAGCGGCCGGCGGCGTTGAAGCTGCCGTTGATACTGCCCGGCAGGAAGGCGCCGAAGGCCGCGGGGTTGAAGCGCTGCGCTGCGCCGCTGGCCTTGACCTCGACCGCATGCGCGGCCAGCCAGGCCTCGCCGCTCGCGTGCAGCCGGCTGGCGTTGGCGGCGCGCGCCGCCGGTGTCCAGCCCAGGCCCGCGGCGTCGATCTCGAACGAGGTGCGCGGTGCGGCCATGGTGCCGGTGAGCGCGCCGTTCGCGGCCAGCGTGCCATACAGGCCGCTGCGCAGCGCCGACAGCTGCTTGCCTTCGAGGCGCCACAGCAGCTGCTCGCCGGGCGCGCCGAAGCTGCCGTGTACGTCCACCGTGTTCTGGCCCAGCGCCAGCGTCGCCGCCACGCCGCTGACGTGGGCCGCGTCGGCCGTGAGCTTGCCCTTACCGGACAGCGGCTGCCGGAACAGGCGGCTTGGGCGCAGCGCGAAGTCGGCCGCCACGCGCCACGCGGGGGCGAGCGCGCCGGCCGCATTCACGTCGGCGCTGATGTCGGCCGCCGGATAGGCGCCGAAGGAGGCGGGATTGAAGTGCAGCGCGTTCGCGGCCAGCCTGAAGGCCTGCTCGCCGTCCAGCGCGAAGCTGCCGGTGGCGCGCACGCTGCTGCCGCCTGCGCTAAGGCGCGCCTGCTGCAGCGTGAGCTGCTTGCCGGCCAGCGTGGCCTGCGCATCGAGCCGCATGCCGCTGTCGGCCAACTGCGCATCGAGCGTCTGCGTGTTGCCGGCATTCGCGATGCGGATGTCGCCGGCGATGCGGGTCGATTTCAGGCGGCCATGGATGGCTTTCAAATCGAGGCGGTCGGTATGCAGCGCAAAGCGCGCGGTGCCAAGCCCCGTTGTGTCGGCGCCGCGCTGCAGGCTGCCGCCGCCGGTGAATTGGCCGGCGGCGCCGAGGTCGATCAGCACGTTCCGCAGCTGGAGCGCGGACAGGTCGCCGGTCAGTTCGCCATGCAGGGCACGCAGCGGCAGGCGTTGCTGGTCCAGCGTGCCGGCCGCTGCCTGATTCGTCAGGGCGAGCGTGCCGCTCACCTTGCGGTTCGCCTCGACGCGGGCCGACAGCGCCACGGTCAGGTCGGCAGCCGGCAGCGCGGGATCGAAAAAACCGGGGTCGATGCGATGGCCATTGATCGCCAGTGCGCGCAGCGGCACCGGATCGAAGGGTGCCAGCGTGAACGACCCGTCC
>DASRXO010000181.1:0-2263 GCA_035654095.1 Telluria sp. | reverse complement strand
CGTACAGGGCGCCGAGGGTCAGGCTGCTCATGCCGCGCTCCGTTTGTTGGTCAGGCGCGCGCAGACCTGCACCAGGATCTGCAGCGTCAGGAGCGACATCCCGGCCGCCATCATCGCGTAGGGAATCCACAGCGGCGGGGCGAAGGTGGAGGAGGTGGTCTGGCCGTCGACCCAGGCCTCATGGAACAGAGCCCACGATTTCCACGAGAAGAAGGCGCAGAACGCGCACGAGACCAGGTCGACGAAGAACAGCCGCACCGCGTTGACGCGCGCCGGCAGCAGCGACGCCAGGGCCTCGATGCCGATATGGCCGCGATGGGACTGCACAAAGGCGGTGCAGAAGAAGGTCACGCCGACCAGCATGAACACCGACGCCTCGTCCTGCCAGTCGGTGGGCACCTTGAAGAAATAGCGCGACACCACCGAATAGGTCAGGATCAGCGCGGTGAGCACCAGCGCGCACATCGATACTTTCAGCAGCGCCGCGTTGAGGCGGTCCAGCAGCAGCGAGAAGGAGGCCAGCGCGGGGTGGTCGGGAAGCGCCGGCCCCTTGGCCGGCTCCAGCTCGAAGCCATGACTCACAACGTCTTCTCCGCGAGCGCCAGCAGTTTGGCGCAGTTGGCGTTCTTCTCGCCGTAGTCCTTCCACGCGGTAGTGCGGGCGATGGCCTGCCACTTCTTGATGGTGGCGGGCGTCAGGTCGACCACCTTGGCGCCGGCCTTCTGGTAGACCGCGGCGACCGCCGAGTCATCCAGCTGCGCGTTCTTGCGCGCGAAGACTTCCATCTCGCCACCGACCGTCATGATGATGCCTTGCTGTTCCTTGCTCAGGCGGTCGAACACCGCCTTCGACATCAGCAGCGGCTCGAACATGAACCAGTAGGCGCCGCCGCGGCCGCTGGTCAGCGCCTTCGACACTTCCTCGAGGCGGAACGAGATCAGCGAGGTCGACGAGGTCAGCTCCGCATCCATCGCGCCGGTCTGCATCGCCGCATAGATTTCGTTGGAGGGCAGGGTGACCACGGCGGCGCCGGCGGCCTTGAGGATCAGGTCCATCTCGCGCGAGCCGCCGCGCACCTTCATGCCGCTGGCGTCCTCCGGCTCGACGATCGGCTTGGTGCGCGAGGCGACCCCGCCGGCCTGCCAGATCCAGCTGACCACCACGATGCCTTTGTCGAGCAGGATGCGCGAGAGCTCCTTGCCGACTTCCGCCTTCTTCCAGCCGTAGCCTTGTTCATAGCTGGTGACCAGGCCGGGCATCAGGCCGATGTTTACTTCCGGGACTTCGCCGCCGGCGTACGACAGCGGCACCAGCGACATGTCGAGCGCGCCCTTGCGCATGGCGGCGAACTGCGAGTTGGTCTTCATCAGCGAGGAGCCCGGATAGATCTCGAACTTCAGGCTGCCCTTGCTGCGTTTTTCCGCCTCGGCCGCGAACATGCGGCACAGGCGGTCGCGGAAGTCGCCTTCGTTGACGGTCCCGCCGGGGAACTGGTGCGAGATCTTCAGGGTGGCGTTCTCGGCCCAGGCGGTTTGCAGCCACAGCGGGCTGGAAGCGATGGCGCCGAGCGCGGTCCTGCGTGTCATTACAGACATGTGCATCCTCCAAGATGGTGAAACGGACAACGGGAATGGAACGACCGTCGAATATGCAGTGTTCCTCTTTATGTATACAAGAATATCTTCCAAAAATACATTGTCAAGTCGATTTTAGCTTTTATAATGAATCACTATATACAAGGTTCTAGACAAATCAACATGAAAAGTCGGTCCGAAACCCTGCGCGAAGAGATCGAGGAGCTGATCGCGGTCGGCAAGCTGCCGCCCGGCCATCACCTCGACGAGACCGAACTGGCGACCCAGTTCGGCGTGTCGCGCACGCCGATCCGCGAGACGCTGATCCAGCTGGCCTCGATGGGCCTGGTGGTGATCCGGCCGCGGCGCGGCGCGGTGGTGGCGGAGCTGGGTCCGCAGCAGTTGGTGGAGATGTTCGAAGTGATGTCGGAGCTGGAGGCGACCTGCGGCCGGCTGGCCGCGCGGCGCATGACCAAGGCCGAGCAGGACGCGCTGCTGGCGGCGCACGAGGCGTGTAAAGACGCGCGCGATTCGAGCGACACCGACGAGTACTATTACAAGAACGAGGCCTTCCACTACGCGATTTACGCGGGCAGTCATAACCAGTTCCTGATCGAGCAGACGCGCGGCCTGCACCGGCGCTTGCGGCCCTACCGCCGCCTGCAGCTGCGCGTGCGCGACCGGCTCGG
>DASRXO010000180.1:0-5156 GCA_035654095.1 Telluria sp. | reverse complement strand
AAATACCAGACCAGCACATGGCGCGCGATCTCCCACAGCAGCGCCGCCGTCACCCCGCCGATCAGCGCGTGCGCCAGCGACAGCCGGCCAACCGGCATCACCAGATAAATCGAACTGAGCACCAGGATCTCGCCCGCCAGGCCGAGCAGATACAGCAGCACGCCCGACACCCCATGCAGCGACCAGGTCCAGCCGAACAGCTCGACGCTTTCGGTACCCAGCACCTGCAGGCTGCCGGCCACCAGCGTGACCAGCAGGACGCCCGCACCCAGCGCCACGATATAGCAGTAAGGCAGGACCGCCGACACCAAAAACCGCCGGCGCCGGATCGCAACCCGGTGCACGAAAATCACCGACATCGCATTCTCCAGCACCGTGAACGCGAGCGAACTGAAAAACACCATCGTCACGCCCAGCACCCAGGTGATCAGGTCGCGGTTGTCGAGGAAGTGGGCGACTTCGGCCACGATCGATTTCGATTGTCCCGGCACCAGCCATTCGAGGTAGTGCCCGATCGTCACCAGCAGCGCGGCCGGGTCGATGAAGTGCGACAGCACCACCACCACCAGCATCAGGAAGGGCACGATCGACAGCAGCGCGTAGTAGGCCACCGCGCCCGCCAGCAGCAGGCCCTGGTTGGCGCGGAAGCCCTTCAGCACCCGCAGCGTGAAATCGAGCGGGTGACCCAGTACGTAGGTGTTGGCGCGCCGGTTCAGGATGTGTCGGTAGGGCCGGCGCTCGCCGCTCATCGGGCCAGCCTGATGCCGCTGAACTGCCAGCGCGCGCCGGCCGGGAAGAAGTTGCGGTAGCTGGCGCGCGCATGGCCGGCCGGCGTGGCGCAGGAGGAGCCGCGCAGCACGTACTGGTTGAGCATGAACTTGCCATTGTATTCGCCCAGCGCGCCGGCCGCCGGCGCATACCCGGGATACGGCGCGTAACTGCTGCTGGTCCACTGCCAGCAGTGGCCGAACATCTGCAGCAGGCCCTCGCCCTGCGCCGCGGCCGGATGCAGCTGGCCGCTCTCGGGCGCCACGCCGCGCGCGGCCAGCTCCCATTCGGCCTCGGTGGGCAGGCGCGCGCCGGCCCAGTGGGCGTAGGCGTCGGCTTCGTACAGCGAGAGGTGGGTCGCGGGCCGCGCGGGGTCCAGCGGTTGCAGGCCGTGCAGCGTGAATTCGCGCCAGCCCCCATCCTCGGCGCGCTGCCAGTACAGCGGATGGGCCAGCGCCTGCTCGCGCACCTTGTCCCAGCCTTCGGCCAGCCACAGCGCGGGATCGCGGTAGCCACCCGCTTCGATGAAGGCGAGGTAGTCGCCATTCGTCACCAGCCGCGACGCGAGCGCGAACGGCGCCACATATTCGCGGTGGCGCGGCAGCTCGTTGTCGAAGCAGAAGGCGTCGCCCTCGTAACCGATGTCCGCCAGGGCGCCGTCGAACCGGACCCAGCCCAGCGCGGGCACCGCGGCGGCCGGCGCCAAGGCGCCGTCGAGGTAGGCCGGGTACAGCGCGCTTTGCGCCAGCAGGTGCTTGACGTCGGTGAGCATCAGCTCCTGGTGCTGCTGCTCGTGCTGCAGCCCGAGTTCGAGCAGGCGCCCCAGTTCATCGTGGTCGGGCTGGGCCGCCAGCAGGCGCGCGATGCGCGCGTCCACGTTCGCGCGGTAGGCCCGCACCTCGTTCAGCGCCGGCCGCGTGAGCAGGCCGCGCTGGGGCCGCGGGTGCTTGTCGCCGATGCCGTTGTAGTAGGAATTGAACAGCACCCGGAACGCCGGGTGGAACGGCCGGAACCCGCTCTCGAGCCGCTCGAGGATGAAGGTCTCGAAGAACCAGGTGGTGTGCGCCAGATGCCATTTGATGGGGCTCGCGTCGGGCATCGATTGCGCGCCGCAGTCTTCGTCGGACAAGGGTTCGGCCAGCATCGACGAGCGCTTGCGCACGCTGTCGTAATGACGGCGCCAGGTGAACTCGTTGGTGGGCCGCATGTCAGCCGGCGCCCGCGCGCGCGTGGATCACGGCGAACCACCCGGCCGGGTCGGTCCACACCTGGGTGGCATGGAAGCCGGCCTGTTCGAGCAGGCCAAGCGCCCCGCTCTGCCGGTACTTGTAGCTGTTCTCGGTGTGGATGCGCTGGCCGCGCGCGAAGCGGCGGGTGCCGCCTTCCCAGCGCACCACCAGCTCTTCGCGCGCCTCGAGGTGCATCTCGACCCGGCCCTCGCCGGCGTTGAAGTAGCCGACGTGGGCCCACTGCCGCACGTCGAAATCGGCGCCGATCAGCTGGTTCACATGGCGCAGCATGTTGAGGTTGAAGGCGGCGGTCACGCCCAGCGCATCGTCGTAGGCTGCGTCCAGCGTGGCGCTGTCCTTGACCAGGTCGACGCCGATCAGCAGGCCGCCGTCGGACTCGCACTCGGCGCGCACCCGACGCAGGAAGCTGCGCGCCTCGTCCGGCGTGAAATTGCCGATCGAGGACCCTGGATAAAAGAACAGCCGCCGCTCGCGCCGCACCACGCAGGGCAGTTCGAGCCGGCTCGAAAAATCCAGCCCGAGCCCGGTCATTTCGATATGCGGGAAGCGCTGCTGCAAACGCTCGAGCGACTCGCGCAAGAAGTCGACCGAGATGTCGATCGCCACATACTGGGCCGGATGCAGCAGCGGGAACAGCGTGGCCGCCTTGGCGCAATTGCCGGCGCCGAGGTCGACCAGGGTCGCGCCGGGACCGGCCGCGCGCGCGATCTCGGCGCCGTAGCGCTCGAAGATCGCCGCTTCGGTACGGGTCGGGTAGTATTCGGGCAATTCGCAGATCGCCTCGAACAGCTTGGAGCCCAGCGCGTCGTACAGGAACTTGGGCGAGATCCACGCCGCGTCCGCGCCCAGGCTGGCACTCAGCTCGGCGAGCACGGGCGCGCTGGCGTGCGGGCGCGGCGATTCGGTCAGGAGGGCGTCGGTCATAGGGAAAATGAAATAGCTCGCAGGCCTGGTTGCTGTTTTTGTTATCATAGCTGAATATCCATTTCGCCAGCGTCCTCGTGCTTTTCTGGAGTGCCGGTAGGTGGACCCTGCTATTTATTTTCCTTACAAGAAGGTTGCTCATGACCCCTAGCGCGCTGTTCCGTCCCCTCGCTTCGCTGCTGGCCGCCGGCCTGCTGTTCGCCTCCGCCCACGCCCCGGCCCAGAATACGCCGGGCGTGCTGCGCGTGTCCGCCATCCCGGACGAAGCGCCGACCGAACTGCAGCGCAAGTTCAAGCCGCTGGGCGACTACCTGGGCAAGGCCACCGGCCTGAAGGTCGAGTTCACCCCGGTCACCGATTACGCCGCCTCGGTCGAGGGCCTGATCAACAAGAAGATCGACATGGTCTGGTTCGGCGGCTTCACCTTCGTGCAGGCGAACGTGCGCAGCAAGGGCCAGATCACGCCGCTGGTGCAGCGCGCCGAGGACGAGAAATTCCGCTCGGTGTTCATCACCACTTCCAAGGACATCAACAAGCTCGAAGACCTCAAGGGCAAGACCCTGAGCTTTGGTGCCGAGTCGTCGACTTCCGGCCACCTGATGCCGCGCGCCTTCCTGCTGGCCGCGCACGTCAATCCCGACACCGACCTGAAACGCGTGGCCTTCTCGGGTGCGCACGACGCCACCGTGGCCGCGGTGGCGGGCGGCAAGGTCGATGCCGGCGCGCTCAATATCTCGGTGTGGGAAAAACTGGTCGCCGATAAAAAGGTCGATCCGGCCGTGGTGCGCGTGTTCTACACCACCCCCGGCTTCTACGATTACAATTGGAGCGTGCGCAGCGATATGACCCCGGCGCTCAAGACGAAGCTCAGCGACGCCTTCCTCGCGCTCGACAAGACCACGCCGGAAGGCAAGGAGATCCTCGAGCTGCAGCGCGCCTCGAAGTTCATCCCGACCAAGGCCGAGAACTACAAGCAGATCGAAGCGGCCGCGCACAACGCCGGCCTGCTGAAGTAAGCCGGCAATCGACACCCCGCAATCGTAAAGGCTGTTCCCGCAATGACGACTTACCGGCTCGACCAGCTGACCGTTCGCCACCTGGCAGCCGGCAAGGCGCCCGCGCTGCACGCCATCGACCTGGTGGTCGAAGCGGGCGAGCAGCTCGCCATCATCGGCCCTTCCGGCGCCGGCAAGACCACCTTGCTGGCCACCCTGGCCTGCGCCCACAAGCCGGCCGCCGGCGGCTTCGCGGCCTTCGGCATCGATCCGTGGGCGCTGCCCGAGGACGCGCGCCACGCGCTGCGCGCACGCCTGTTCCTGGCGCCGCAAACGCCGCCGCTGCCGCCGCGCCAGCGCGTGGTGACCGCGGTGCTGGCCGCGCGCCTGCCGCAATGGAGCTTGCGCCAGGCGCTGGCCTCGCTGCTCAAGCCCTCCGATCCCGATGCCGCCTTCGATGCGCTGGCCCGCTTCGGCCTCGGCGACAAGCTGTACGCGCGGGTCGACCGCCTGTCCGGCGGCGAGCGCCAGCGCTGCGGCCTGGCGCGCCTGCTGCTGTCTTCGGCCGAAGTGTTCTTGGTGGACGAGCCGCTGTCCGCGCTCGACCCCACGCTGGCCCAGATCACGCTCTCCACGCTGCAGCAGGAAGCCGCGGCGCGCAAGGCGGCGCTGGTGTGCAGCCTGCACCAGGTCGACATGGCGCGCGCGCATTTTCCGCGTATCGTCGGCCTGCGCGACGGCCGCATCGTGTTCGACCTGCCGCGCGACCAGGTGAGCGATGCGATGATCGCCGCGCTGTACCAGAACGAAGCCGACGCGCCGGCACCGGCGGTCCACCACGAAGCGCCCGAACAGCTCGCCGTCGGCGCCTGCTTCTGACGCATGGCGCACGCAACTCCCCTTCATCCCGATCCGGCCTGGCGCGCGCGCGTGATGGCCGCGCTGATCGGCCTCGCCGTCCTGTGGCCGGCGCTGGTGTTCAGCGAATTCAAGCCGTGGATCCTGTTCGACCTGCAAAGCCTGGGCGCGGCCGGCCGCTTCCTCGCCGGTTTTTTGCAGCCCGCGCATTCGGCCGAGTTCCTCGCGATGGTGCTGCGCGAGACCTGGCAGACCGTGGCCATCGCCACCGCCGGCCTGACCCTGGCGCTGCTGGGTGCGATCCCTGCCACCCTGATCGTCACCGAACGGCTGTCGATTTCGCGCCTCGGCACCGGCCGCA
>DASRXO010000179.1:0-10992 GCA_035654095.1 Telluria sp. | reverse complement strand
GGGCGCAACCGGGGTCAGTGCCGACATTCGGACACGGACTCAACAGGCGGGGCCTGTTGAGTCCGTGTCCGAATGTCGGCACTGACCCCGGTTGCGCCCGCGCGGGAAGGACGGCCGCTTCCGCCATGGTGTAAACTTGCCGCATGCAGACTTATTTATTCTCCGCCGCCGCCTTGCTGTATCTCGTGTGTGCGGTCTTGCCGTCGCGCCGCGGCACGCTGATCTCGACCGTCACCGCCGGCGCCTGGCTGGTGCACGGCGCCGCGCTCTGGCTCGACATGCTGGCGCCCGGCAGCCTGCGGGTCGGCTTCGCGCTGATGCTGTCGGCCGCGCTGTGGCTGTCGGTCGCGGCCTACTGGTTTGAAAACCGCAACTTCGCGCTCGACGGCATGCGCCGCCTGGTGATGCCCTGCGCCTGCGCCGCGGCGATCCTGCCGGCCGTGTTCCCGGGCAGCGTATTCCAGCTCGAGGGCAAGGGACCGGCATTCGGCTGGCATATCGCGGTCGCGATCCTGGCCTACAGCACCTTGACCATCGCCGCCTTCCATGCGGTGCTGATGGCGCTGCAGGAGTCGCGCCTGCATACGCGCAAGCCGCGCAGCAACTGGCTCTCGGCCGCGCTCGACCAACTGCCGGCCCTGCTGACCATGGAAAAACTGCTGTTCCGCCTGATCGGCATCGGCTTCGTGCTGCTGAGCCTGACCGTGCTGTCGGGCGTGGTGTTCTCCGAACAGCTGTTCGGCAAACCGCTCAAGTGGGACCACAAGAGCGTGTTCGCGCTGCTGTCCTGGGTCCTGTTCGCGGCGCTGCTGGCCGGCCGCCGCTGGCGCGGCTGGCGCGGCAAGACCGCGCTGCGCTTCACGCTGGCCGGTTTCGCCACTCTGGTGCTGGCCTATGTCGGCAGCCGCTTCGTGCTCGAAGTCGTGCTGCACCGGGGGCTCGCATGAGCCGCCTGCTGTTCTGGCTGGCGCTGGCGGTGCTGGTGGTGATGGCGATCCGCAGCAAGCTGCGCGCGATCGCGCCCAAGCAGCCCGGCCCGCCGCCGCGCCAGCGCCATGCGGCGCCGGAAGCCGCGTCCGAAGCGATGGCCTGCTGCGCCCATTGCGGCGTCTACTTCCCGGCCTCGGAAGCGGTGCGTGCCGACGGCCTCGATTACTGCAGTCCGGCGCACGTTCGCCTGCCCGCGAAGTAGGCGCCGATGTCACGCTGGCAAGCGATGTCGGAGGAGTCGCGCGAGACCTTCTGGCGTTCGCTGCAAACCCTGAACGCGACCCGCATCACGATCATCATCGTGCTGCTGCTGTACCTGACCCTGGACCGGGGCGCGCGCGCCTCGGGTCCCTTCGTCTACGCCGAAACCTGCATCGTCTACCTGATCCTGGCGATCGGCTTCGGCATGCTCACGGTGTACTGGCGGCGCCGCTTCCTGCTGCAACTGGGCAGCCAGGTGGCGGTCGACATCTGCGCCATCGCGCTGCTGTTCCTGGCCACCGGCGGCGGGCGCAGCGGGCTGGTGATGCTGTTCCTGTTCCCGCTGGCCGGCGCGGCGATCCTGGCGCCGCTGGTGCTGGCGCTGTTCGCCGCCTCGCTGGTCACCCTGTTCCTGCTGGCCGAGAGCACCTACCAGGTGTTCGCCGCGGACGGCGAGACCTCGATGCTGCAGGCCGGCCTGTATGGCGCGGCCTTCTTCGCGGTGGTGCTGTTCCTGAGCCGGCTGGCCTCGAAACTGATCGGCCAGGAAGATCTGGCCGCGCGCCGCGGCGCCGACCTCGACATCCAGCAGGTGATCAACCGCATCGTGATCGCCGACGTCGGCGACGGCATCCTGGTGGTCGGGCGCGACGGCCGGGTCTTCACCGGCAATCCGGCGGCCCAGCAGATGCTGGGGCTCGATCCCGAGGGCGGCGAGTTCCGCCTGACCGGGCTCGCGGCGCTGGAGCCGGTGGCGCAGGCGTTCACCGCCTGGCTCGAGCAGCCGGCCGATCTGCGCGGCGCGCATCCGGCCGCCTTCGTCACGGTCAAGCCCCACAACGGCGGCGGCGCCGGCGCGGCCTGGAGCGGGCGGCGCGACGCGGCCGCCCACCTCAAGCTGCGCTTCGCCAGGGTCGAGACGCCGAACGGCGCGGCCGGCCGCTGCGTGATCTTCCTGCAAGACGTGACGGCCATCGAAAACCAGGCCCAGCAACTGAAGCTGGCCTCGATGGGCCGCCTGACCGCCAGCATCGCGCATGAGGTGCGCAACCCGCTGTCGGCGATCGGCCACGCCACCGCGCTGCTGGCCGAAGACCTGGCCGATCCGTCCCATGTGCGGCTGCTGAAGATCGTCGGCGACAACGTGACGCGCGTGAACCGCATGGTGGAAGACATCCTGCAACTGTCGCGCAAGGTGCAGCCGCACGGCGAGCCCTTGCATCTGGGGCCCTTCCTCGCCGAGCTCAAGGCCGAATTCGGGGAAACCCACGCCCTCGCCAATGATATAGTGTGGTTGGGCAACACCGGGAGCGCGCCGGTCCGTTTCGACGCCCTGCACCTGCGCGAGGTGGTGCTCAACCTGCTCAACAATTCGGTGCGCTATGCGAGCGGCACCGCAGGCAGCATCCGTCTGTACGTCGTGACCGACGGCGCCGGCCGCATGGAGCTGCACGTGCAGGACGACGGCCCCGGCATCACGCCCGAAGTGCGCGCCCATTTGTTCGAGCCGTTCTACACCACCTCGAGCAAGGGCACCGGCCTCGGCCTGTACCTGGCGCGCGAGCTGTGCCTGAATAATGAAGCGAAGCTCGATTACGAGTACCGCTTCGACGCCAGAGCCTTTGGCCTGCAGAAGGCCAGCGGCCGGTTTGTGATTACGTTTGCCCCGCCGCCGGCCGCCTGAGCCGAACGCCGGGCGGCATGGTAATAAGAAAGGCTGTGTCATGACTTCACCCCGCATCCTGGTCGTCGACGACGAAGCGGATTTGCGCGAACTGCTCGAGATCACCCTCGTCAAGATGGGCCTCGACGTCGACAGCGCCGAAACGCTGCGGGAAGCGCGCGCCTTTTTGGCCGCTACCGAGTACGCGCTGGTGCTGACCGATATGCGCCTGCCCGACGGCCTCGGCCTCGAGCTGGTGCGCGAAATCACGGCCGCCTATAAGAGTACGCCGGTCGCGGTGGTCACCGCCTACGGCAGCGCCGACAACGCGGTGGTCGCGCTGAAGGCCGGCGCTTTCGATTACGTCTCCAAGCCGGTGGTGCTGGACGACTTGCGGGTGATGGTGCAGTCGGCCTTGCGGCTGTCGGCGCCGGCGCCCGACCAGGCTCCGGCCGCGCCGGCCGCCAGCCGCTTGATGGGCGAGTCGGCCGTGATGCAGGCGCTGCGCGCCCAGATCGGCCGCCTGGCGCGTTCGATGGCGCCGATCGCGATTACCGGCGAGTCGGGCAGCGGCAAGGAACTGGCCGCGCGCGAGATCCACGCCCAGAGTTCGCGCGCCGCCAAGCCTTTCATCGCGGTCAACTGCGGCGCGATTCCGGAGGCGCTGATGGAGGCCGAGTTCTTCGGCTACCGCAAGGGCGCGTTCACCGGCGCGGCCGACGACCGCGACGGCTTCTTCCAGGCCGCGCACGGCGGCACCCTGATGCTCGACGAAGTGGCCGACCTGCCGCTGGCGATGCAGGTCAAGCTGCTGCGCGCGATCCAGGAACGGCGGGTGCGCAAGATCGGCGCCACCGCCGAGGAGCCGGTCGACGTGCGCATCGTCAGCGCCACCCACCAGGACCTGGCCCAGTGCGTCGAAGCGGGCAAGTTCCGGCAAGACCTGTTCTATCGCCTGAACGTGATCGAACTGGGGGTGCCGCCGCTGCGCGAACGGCTCGACGACCTCGGCGTGCTGACCGATGCGATCCTGGCGCGCCTGGCCGGCCCCGGCCACCCGGCGGCGCTCGGGCCGCAAGTGCTCGAGACCCTGCGCCGCTACTCCTTCCCCGGCAACGTGCGCGAGCTGGAAAACGTGCTCGAACGCGCGCTGGCCTACGCCAATGACGGCGTGATCGAAGTATGCGACCTGTCGCTCAAGGGCGCGCGTATCGGCGATTGCCCGCCGGCGTCGCCGGCCGCGATGGCGGCGCCGGCGCCCGAGCCTTCCGCGCCGGCGGCTTCGGTGGCCGCGGTCGCGGCCGGCCCCGACGCGCTGCCCAACAGCCTGCCCGACTACCTGAACCAGGTCGAGCGCGACATCATCCTGCGCGCGCTGCTGCAGACCCAGTTCAACCGCACCCAGGCCGCCCAGCTGCTCGGCATCAGCTTCCGCCAGCTGCGCTACCAGATGCAGAAACTCGACATCCACGCGCCGGAGCCCTGATGCCCGCCTTCTCGATCTCCGCCGGCGGCTGGTGCGAGCAGGCCAGCCGCTACGACTCGCCCAACTTCGACGCGCGCCCGGCCGGCATGCCGGTCGAGCTGCTGGTGATCCACAATATCAGCCTGCCGGCCGGCGAATTCGGCGGCCCGCATATCGCCGACCTGTTTACCAAGCGCGTCGATTTCCGCGCCCATCCCTCGTTCGCCGACCTGCGCGGGCTGGAGGTGTCCGCGCATTTCCTGGTCCGGCGCGATGGCCGCGTGCTCCAGTTCGTGGCCTGCGGCGAGCGGGCCTGGCATGCCGGCACCTCCCGCTTCGCAGGCCGCGAACGCTGTAATGACTTTTCGATCGGGATCGAGCTCGAGGGCTCGGACCTGGTCGCGTTTGCGCCGCCGCAGTACGAGAGCCTGGCCGCGCTGACCGCCGCGCTGCAGACGCGCTACCCGCTGACCGCGGTGACCGGCCACCAGGACATCGCGCCCGGCCGCAAGACCGACCCCGGACCGTTTTTCGACTGGGATGCGTACGCCCAAAAGCTCACCAGGATCCAGCAAAAACCGCCCGAAAACGGTGCGAAGTTAGTGCCTGCTCTCCCTAGATTGGCGTTTCCTCCACGCACTTGAAATGTCAAGGGCGGCACGCGAAAAAAATGCCAAATAAAATAGCTTGTCAGTTCTAAAAATGTATTGCGGAGGCCCCCTGTAGCCACTACAATTAGTCTCACATTAGAACAACGCACTACATATAGTGGTGTCACCAAACTCTCTCGACAATGCTCAACGCTGCCAAATTTGCTCACGATGGCCTCGATTTAGCGTTTTTTATCCTTATATAAAGTGGTGAGGCCGACCGGCGCAAGCAGTTGGCAGGGGTGTTTTTTTCGTTTTAATTTGTTGACGGACCGGCCAACCCGGCGGTCTACTTGATAACAACCGGCGGCACACAAAAGCACGCTGTTCCTGGAGGTCCCATGCAAACATCTCAAGACATTTCCATCAACCCGCAGCACGTCACCCCAGGAGCGACGGCACCATCGGCGGAGAGTAACGCGCAAGCCATCGCGGCCAGCGGCGACTACCGCATCATCCGGCGCAACGGCGCCGTCGTGGCGTTCGAGCCATCCAAGATCGCGATCGCGGTGACCAAGGCCTTCCTCGCCGTGAGCGGCGGCCAGGGCGCGGCGTCCGCGCGCATCCGCGAGCTGGTCGAGCAGCTGACCGACAACGTGGTGGCGGCGCTGGTGCGCCGTCAGCCATCGGGCGGCACCTTCCACATCGAAGACGTGCAGGACCAGGTCGAGCTGTCGCTGATGCGCTCGGGCGAGCATGACGTCGCGCGTGCTTACGTGCTGTACCGCGCCAAGCATATGGAAGAGCGCCGCGCCGCCAAGGAAGCGCAGGGCAGCACCGACATCGCCGCGCCGCAGATCCATGTGACCGACAACGGCGTGCGCCGTCCGCTCGACATGCAGCAGGTGCGCGACCTGATCGACGCCGCCTGCGTCGGCCTGGAAAAGCACGTCGACGCCGACGCCATCCTGGCCGAGACCGTGAAGAACCTGTACGACGGCGTGCCGGTCGAAGAGCTGCACAAGTCCGCCATCCTGGCCGCCCGCGCGCTGATGGAAAAGGACCCGGCCTATTCGCAAGTGACGGCCCGCATCCTGCTGCACACGATCCGCAAGGAAGTGTTCGAGCAGGAAGTGCCGCAGGCCAAAGCGGCCGCCCACTATATCGAGTACTTCCCGAAATACATCGCCAAGGGCATCGCCAACGAATTGCTGGACCCTGAGCTGGCCACCTTCGACCTGGCCAAGCTGGCCAAGGCGCTGGTCGCCGACCGCGACCTGCAGTTCGGCTACATCGGCCTGCAGACCCTGTACGACCGCTACTTCCTGCACGTGCGCGACATCCGCATCGAAATGCCGCAGGCCTTCTATATGCGGGTCGCGATGGGCCTGTCCCTGCGCGAAGCGAACCGCGAGGCGCGCGCGGTCGAGTTCTACAACCTGCTGTCGAGCTTCGACTTCATGAGCTCGACCCCGACCCTGTTCAACTCGGGCACCCTGCGTTCGCAACTGTCCTCGTGCTACCTGACCACCGTGTCGGACGACCTCGAAGGCATCTACGACGCGATCAAGGAAAACGCCTTGCTGGCCAAGTACGCCGGCGGCCTGGGCAACGACTGGACCCCGGTGCGCGCGCTCGGCGCCCACATCAAGGGCACCAACGGCAAGTCGCAAGGCGTGGTGCCGTTCCTGAAAGTGGTGAACGACACCGCGGTCGCGGTCAACCAGGGCGGCAAGCGCAAGGGCGCGGTCTGCGCCTATCTGGAAACCTGGCATATGGACATCGAGGAATTCCTCGACCTGCGCAAGAACACCGGCGACGACCGCCGCCGCACCCACGACATGAACACGGCCAACTGGATTCCCGACCTGTTCATGAAGCGCGTGATGGAGAAGGGCGACTGGACCCTGTTCTCGCCGTCCGAGACGATCGACCTGCACGACAAGGTCGGCAAGGCCTTCGAGGCGGCCTACACCGGCTACGAGGCGAAAGCCGCGGCCGGCGAGATCCGCGTGTTCAAGAAGGTCGCTGCGCTCGACCTGTGGCGCAAGATGCTGTCGATGCTGTTCGAAACCGGCCATCCATGGATCACCTTCAAGGACCCGTGCAACATCCGTTCGCCGCAGCAGCACGTGGGCGTGGTCCACAGCTCGAACCTGTGCACCGAGATCACCCTGAACACCAACGACTCCGAAATCGCGGTCTGCAACCTGGGTTCGGTCAACCTGCCGGCCCACATGAAAGAGGGCAAGCTGGACGCCGTCAAGCTGCAAAAGACGGTCCGCACCGCCATGCGCATGCTCGACAACGTGATTGACATTAACTATTACGCCGTCGACAAGGCAAAGAATTCGAACCTGCGCCACCGTCCGGTCGGCCTGGGCATCATGGGCTTCCAGGATTGCCTGCACATGATGCGCGTGCCGTATGCCTCGAACGGCGCGGTGGAATTCGCCGACCGTTCGATGGAAGCGGTCTGCTACTACGCCTACCTGTCCTCGACCGAGCTGGCCGAGGAGCGCGGCCGCTACGAGTCCTACGAGGGCTCGCTGTGGGACCGCGGCATCCTGCCGCAGGACTCCGTCAGGCTGCTGGCCGAACAGCGCGGCGGCTACCTCGAAGTCGACGCGTCCGAGGCGATGGACTGGAGCGTGGTGCGCGACCGTATCAAGCAGTTCGGCATGCGCAACTCGAACTGCGTGGCGATCGCCCCGACCGCGACGATCTCGAACATCATCGGCGTGTCGGCCTGCATCGAGCCGACCTTCCAGAACCTGTACGTGAAGTCCAACCTGTCGGGCGAGTTCACCGAGATCAACGCCTACCTGGTGCGCGACCTCAAGGCGCGCGACCTGTGGGACGAGGTCATGATCGCCGACCTCAAGTACTTCGACGGTTCGCTGGCGAAGATCGACCGCATCCCGCAAGACCTGCGTGACATTTACGCAACAGCGTTCGAGGTGTCGCCGAGCTGGCTGGTGGAGGCTGCCTCGCGCCGCCAGAAGTGGATCGACCAGGCCCAGTCGCTGAACATCTATATGGCCGGCGCATCGGGCAAGAAGCTCGACGAGACCTACAAGCTGGCCTGGCTGCGCGGCCTGAAGACCACCTACTACCTGCGCACCATCGCCGCCACCCACATGGAGAAGTCGACCTCCAAGACCGGCGCGCTGAATGCGGTGGGCGTGGACGGCGGCATGTCGGCCAGCGCGATGAGCGCGGTGGCCGACAAGGCCAGCGCGGCGGCGGCCGCTGCGGCCACCGTGGCCGAAGGCGCGGCCTGCTACCTGCGTCCGGGCGACGACGGCTTTGAAGAGTGCGAAGCCTGCCAATAAGCCCTGCGCATCTGTAACGAACTGAATACGAGAAGGAATACGACTATGTTGTCTTGGGACGAAGAAGGAAGCAGCGCTCCGGCGCCGCGCGTACCGCAAAACCTGGACGCCGCGCCCGATGCGGCCCTGGTCGCGAAGCGCGTGAACGCCGACGACAAGCGCATCATCAACGGCAAGACCGATGTGAACCAGCTGGTGCCGTTTAAATACAAATG
Source organism: Telluria sp. (assembly GCA_035654095.1). Classification (GTDB taxonomy): domain Bacteria; phylum Pseudomonadota; class Gammaproteobacteria; order Burkholderiales; family Burkholderiaceae_D; genus Telluria_A. Next base: position 2,533 of record DASRXO010000179.1, on the reverse strand, counting down.
GGCGTGGGATAAATATCTGGCCGGTTGCGCGAATCATTGGATGCCGCAAGAGGTCAACATGCAACGCGACATCGAATTGTGGAAAAATCCCAACGGTTTGAGCGAAGACGAGCGGCGTCTCGTAAAAAGAAATTTGGGCTTCTTCGTGACCGCCGATTCGCTCGCCGCAAACAACATCGTGCTCGGGACTTATCGCCACATTACGGCTCCCGAATGCCGCCAATATTTGCTGCGCCAGGCGTTCGAAGAGGCGATCCACACCCACGCTTACCAGTACATCGTGGAGTCTTTGGGGCTCGACGAAGCGGAGATTTTCAACGCCTATAACGAGGTCGAATCGATCCGCGACAAGGACGAATTCCTGATCCCGTTCATCAATGTGCTGACCAATCCGGCGTTCACCACGGGCACCGTGGAGAACGATCAGAAGCTCCTGAAGTCGCTGATTGTGTTCGCCTGTTTGATGGAAGGCCTGTTCTTTTATGTCGGGTTTACCCAGATCCTGGCGCTCGGCCGGCAGAACAAAATGATGGGCGCCGCAGAGCAGTACCAGTACATTTTGCGTGACGAATCAATGCATTGCAATTTCGGGATCGACTTGATCAACACGATCAAGATGGAAAATCCGCTGCTGTGGACCGCCGCCTTCCGCGAGGAGATCAAGGTGCTGTTCCTGAAAGCGGTGGACCTCGAATATCGTTATGCGGAAGACACCATGCCGCGCGGCGTGCTGGGTTTGAACGCCACCATGTTCAAGGGTTATCTGCGCTTCATCGCGAACCGCCGCGCGCAGCAAATCGGACTCGAGCCGCTGTTCCCGAACGAAGAAAATCCGTTCCCGTGGATGAGCGAAATGATCGACCTGAAAAAGGAGCGCAATTTCTTCGAGACGCGCGTGACCGAGTACCAAACCGGCGGCGCATTGAACTGGGAATGACGTCAATTTGACGCGCGCGGCGCGCGCGCGAACTGCATATCGCGCGTCCCATCGAAAAAAAAGCATACGAAAATGCGGTGTGCCAGTTGCGCACTGACAAGGTTTTCGTGTACTTTACGTGATTGAATTTGTCAAAACGTGAACGCGCCGTTTTTTAGCGCGGACGAAGGCAAGAAAACCGATCAAAAATGGGACGCTGATTCAACCAGATATGCACATAAACTTACCGCAAAAACTAAGCCGCACTGCCTGAACCTGTTCAGGCATGGCGGCTTTTTCTTTGCGCGGCGAGGCAGTCTGTGATGTGGACGGCGCACTGGAAACACCGATTTCGTCGCGGCCGGCCGGCCAGTTTGCCGGCCGCGACAATGGCTGAAGCGCTGCAGTCGTGAGGAGTTGCAGCAGTTCAGCCGGTGCCGAATTCATTAGCATAAACACGAGTACGTTTGTGCCGATGAATAATTCGCCCGACCTTATGTACCAGGTCGGACGGGTTTAAACCTTGTAGCGCATTTTTTTCATCGCAGATGAAGGAGAACTCAAATGGCAACAGCCGCTAAGAAACCAGCAGCAAAGAAACCAGCAGCGAAAGCTGCCAAGCCTGCAGCAAAACCGGCAGTGAAGAAGGCAGCCGCCAAGCCGGCAGCTAAGCCAGCAGCCAAGAAGGCCGTGGCGAAAAAGCCAGCAGCCAAGAAGGCCGTAGCAAAGAAGCCAGTCGCGAAAAAGGCAGCAGCCAAGCCGGCAGCCAAGAAGGCCGTAGCGAAGAAGGCCGTCGCGAAGAAGCCAGTCGCGAAAAAGGCAGTAGCGAAGAAGCCAGTCGCTAAAAAAGCAGCAGCCAAGAAGCCAGCAGCAAAGAAAGTCGCTTCGAAAGCAGCAGCCAAGCCAGCAGCAAAAAAGGCCGTCGCGAAAAAGGCAGTCGCCAAGAAGCCGGTAGCCAAGAAAGCCGCCGCTAAAAAGCCAGTCGCCAAGAAAGCGGCTGCCAAGAAGCCGGTAGCCAAGAAAGCTGCTGCGAAACCTGCGGCCAAGAAGGCCGTTGCCAAGAAACCAGCGGTAACTAAAGCAGCGGCAAAGCCAGCAGCAAAAAAGGTGGCGGCTAAGCCAGCAGCAAAAAAGCCGGTTAAGGCGGCAGCCAAGCCAGCAGCCAAGCCAGCCGTGAAGAAAGCCGCCGCGCCTAAAAAGCCGGCAGCGCCAAAAGTCGTCGCGGCACCGAAGCCAGCAGCGCCTGCTCCAGCAGCAGCGGCTACTCCAGCTCCGGCTCCAGCAGCGAAGACTGTGTTGGCTCCAGCAGCAGCATGGCCGTTCCCGACCAGCAGCCGTCCGTAATAGCCAGCTGTGCCTGGATAAGGCAAAATACCGCTGTGTGAAGTTTTCACACAGCGGTTTTTTTTAAGGAGTCGTCGTGCTCAGCATTCTTCAGTTAATCGTGGACGCAGTCGCCAGCGTATTGGGCGGGGTTTTGTTGCTGCGCTTCTGGATGCAGGCGATTCGCGTGCGCCCGCCGGCCTCGGTGGCGCAATTTACCTTCACCCTGTCGGACTGGCTGGTGCGTCCGCTGCGCCGCCTGGTGCCCGGCGTCGGTGGTTATGACTGGGCCAG
>DASRXO010000178.1:0-7606 GCA_035654095.1 Telluria sp. | reverse complement strand
GCCCTTATAGATGACCAGCCCGTTGGTATGCGCGCGCCGCGTCGGCATCGAACCGAGCAGGGAGCCGAACGTGCGCTCCTGGTCCGAGAAATCGAGCGCGCGTTCGGTCTCGTGCGCCTGCGCATAGGCGACGGCGCCAGCCAGCGCCGCGGGATCCATACCCAACTCGGCCGGCGCCTTCCTGGCCCAGTTGCCGGGCGGCGGATAGTAGGAACGGGGCTGCGCGCCGGCAACGCCGGCCAGGCCCGTGGTCAACAACAACGCCGCGCACAGGCGCAAGGCGGTACGGCGAGTCATGCTGGTCATGGCCTACCCTTCTTGGTTATCGTTTAATTTACCACTGCGAAAACGGCACGCGCACCAGGCTCGAGTTGTAATAGCGCGCATCGTGCGTGACTTCCTCGCCGATCCAGTCGGGCCGGTCGAACTGCTGGTCTTCCGAGCCCAGTTCGATCTCGGCCACCTTCAGGCCCTGGTTCGCGCCGAGGAACTCATCGACCTCCCACACATTGCCGGCGTACCTGATGCGGCTGCGGTATTTCTCGATGATCGGCTGCGCGCACAACTGCTCGAGCAACTCGTTTGCATCGGCCAGCGGAACCGCATACTCCCATTCGCCGCGCGTGGCGCCCACGCTGCGGCCCTTGATGGTGATGGCCGCGCGCTCGCCTTCCACGCGCACCCGCACCACGCGCGCCGGATCGGACGACAGATAGCCTTGCCGCAGCAGTTGCGGCGTGCCGAGCGCACGCCAGCCATCGCCCGCGAGCAGGAACTTGCGCTCGATCTCGACGCCCACGATCAGCCCAGCGACCGCAGGATCGGTTGCAGGATCGCCGCGCCCAGCTCGCTGCTGCGCGCGCCGTTCCAGCCGGTGTAGGCGTCCGGCAGGTTGGCGTTGTCCTTGAACGGCATTTCCAGCGTCAGCGACAGGCACTTGAAGCTGTGGCCGATGTACTTCGAGGCCAGGGTCAGCATGTCTTCGTTGTACTTGCTGGCCGCGTAGCCGACCACGTTCTGGAAGTCCGGGCTGGCCGCCATGTACTGCTCGATGAAGGCCTTCTGGTGCGCCGCGCGCTCGGGCGTGAAGTCGGCCAGCATCTCGTTGCCGGCCACGAAATTGTAGGGCAGCGCTTCGTCGCCGTGGATGTCGAAGAACATGTCGCAGCCGACTTCGTGGATCTTCTCTTTCACGCACAGCACTTCGGGGCTGCGCTCGCGCGACGGCGTCATCCACTCGCGGTTCAGGTTGGCGCCGGCCGCGTTGGTGCGCAGGTTGCCGCGTACCGCGCCGTCCGGATTCATGTTCGGCACGATGTAGAACACCGCGCGCTGCAACAGCTTGCGCGCGAGCGGGTTGGCGTTGTCGAGCAGCGCGTCCATCATGCCTTCGACGAACCACTCGGCCATCGTCTCGCCCGGATGCTGGCGCGCGATGACCCAGATTTTTTTCTCGGCCGCGGGATCGCCGATCACCACCAGGTTCATGTCGCGCCCGTCGACCGTGCTGCCGATGTCGTGCACGCGCGCGATCGGGTTCTCGGCCACTTCGCCCAGCAGGCGCAGGTGGCGCTCCCACGAGTAGGGTTCGAAGTAGGCGTAGTAGACGCTGTCGAGTTCGGGCGTGTGGCTGACCGTCATGACCTGGCCGTCGAAGCTGGTCGGCACCCGGAACCAGTTTTCGGTGTCGTAGCTCGCCGCCACCTGGTAGCCCTCGAAACCCTTCGGATAGGTGGCCCTGCCCGCGTTCAGGAAACGGATGGTGCAGGCCTGGCCGCGCGCGCCCTGCAGCCGGAAGTGGAACCACTGGTGGATGTCGGCATGCGAATCCTTGCGCAGGTGCAGGTCGATCTGTTCGACGCTGTCGGCCTGGACCACTTCGATGGCGCCGGAGTCGAAATGCTGGCTGATTTTGATGGGCATGGCTGTCCTTGACGTTGCGGTTTCACGAAAGCAGCATGATACCCCGGATTTCAAGCCTCTTCGCTCGCCAGATAGTCGATGAACGCGCGGATCTTGAGGGCGATATGGCGGCCCGACACATACACCGCATGCACCGCCCGCGCGTGGCGCTGGTCGATGGTCCAGCCGGTCAATACGCGCTGCACGGTGCCGGCTTCGAGCGCGGGCAGGGCCGCGAAATCGGACACCAGGCCGATGCCGCCATCGGCCCCGACCATCGCCATGATGGCCGCGCTGTTGTTGATCGAGATGCGGTGCGGCACCGCCACCTGCACGCTCTGGGCGCCGCGCTGCAAGCTCCATTCCTGCCCCAACTCGCTGTGGCGCAGGCAGATGCAGCGGTGCTGCGCCAACTCCTCCGGCCCGGCCGGCGCACCATGCCGCGCGAGGTAAGCGTTGGACGCCACCAATACATACGCCATCTTGCACAGCGGCCGCGCGGCCAGGCCGGGCGCCAGCTCGCGCGAGATGCGGATCGCCAGGTCCTGGCCCTCTTCGATCAAGTCGACGGTGCGGTCAACCAGGGTCAGCTGCACGTCCACCTCGGGATACAGCTCGAGGAAGCGCGGCAGGCGCGGCGCCAGCCACAACTGGCCGAACACGATGGGCGCGCTGACCCGGATCACGCCTTTCGGCCGCTCGCTGTAGCTGCCGGCCAGCGCCTGCACTTCGCGCGCCGCGGCCAGCATGCGGCCGCTGCCGGCATGCACGTGCTGGCCCAGCTCGGTCAGCGACAGCGAACGGGTGGTGCGCTGCAAGAGCCGGCCGCCCATCTGCGCCTCCAGCCGCGTGACGTGGCGGCTGACCGCGGAAGTGGTCAAGCCAAGCTGGCGCGCAGCCGCCGAGAAGCCGCCGCAATCGACCACCTGCACGAAGATCGCCATTTCCTTGAGCATTTCCATCGCCGTCACCTTTGCGCCTGCATCAACAGTGCTTTGCATTCTAAGCGGATTGTGGATTTATTGTTTGCAAATCATACTGGGCGCCTACAGGAGGAATGGCATGGACAACAAGGGTGGGGTGTGGCGCATGGCGCTGGCGATGTCGCTGTCGGGCACGATAGGCGCGTTTGTGCTGCTCAGCGGGCAGACGCCGCAGACCGTGGTGCTGTACCGTTGCCTGCTGGGCGCCGCCGCCCTGCTCGGCTGGCTGGCCTGGCGCGGCGGCTGGAAGCGTCCGACCCTGGCCGCCCTCGGCTGGATCGCGCTGGGCGCGGCCAGCCTGATCCTCAACTGGCTGTGCCTGTTCAGCGCCTACCGCCTGAGCAGCATCTCGATCGCCACCGTGGTGTACCAAACGCAGCCGTTCTTCCTGCTCCTGCTGGCTGCGCTGTTGCAGCGCGAACTGCCGGCCTGGCACAAGCTGCCCTGGCTGGCGCTGGCGTTTGTCGGCGTCGCGCTGAGCACCGGCATCGACCTGCACGGCGCGCATGGCGACCTGCTGAGCGGCGTGCTGCTCGCGCTGGCCGCCGCCCTGCTGTATGCGCTGACCACCCTGGCCACGCGCAAGCTGAGCGGCTACGCGCCGGCCCAGATCGCGGGCCTGCAATTGCTGATGGGCGTGGTGGTGCTGGCGCCGATGGCCGAGGTCTCGCCGGTCCGCCTCGACACGGCGGCCTGGGCCAGCCTGCTGATCATCGGCCTGGTGCATACCGGCGTGGTCTACGAGCTCATGTATGCGGCCTTCCAGCGCCTGCGCGCGGACACGATCGCCAGCATGTCCTTCATCTATCCGCTGGTGGCGATCGCGGTCGACCTGGCGGTGTTCCACACCAGGCTGACGCCGCTGCAATGCGTGGGGATGGCGATGATCCTGGCGAGCGTGGTCGCCAACCAGCGCGGCGTGACGGTCGCGCCGCGGACGATCAGCTCACCGCGATAGCTGCCGTTTGAGCGATAATCGCTGCTGTCGCCACTATCGCCAAAGACAAGCAGCCGATCATGAGCACCGACTGGATTCCCGTTGAACTGATGAGCGCCGGCAAGCGCAGCATGGTCCGATGGATTCATCCCGGCAGCCGCGCGCTGTTCCTGGAACCGTTCTTCAATCAAACCGTTGACGCGCTCATCGCTGCGCATTCGCCGCAGAAGCTGACGCCGATCGACGAACTGGCAGACGTGCAGCCGGTCAAGGCGCCGAAGGGATTTATTTTCCATGTGTCCCGCTGCGGGTCCACGCTCGTGAGCCGCAGCTTGGCGGGCGTGGCGCGCCACCGCGTCATCTCGGAGGCGGCGCCCGTGAATCAACTGCTGCTGGCGGAACACCTCGCCCCTCGGCATAAGGCACAGCTGCTGAAAGGACTGATCCACGCTTTGTGCGGAACCGCGGCGGATACCAACTGTTTTATCAAATTCACGAGCTGGAACTTGCTGTTCCTGGCGCAGATACGGGAGCTGTTCCCCGCCACGCCCTGGGTCTTTATTTACCGTGAACCGGCCGAGATACTGCAATCGTTGACGGCAAGCGCGCCGCGCTGGGCCGCAAATCAGGCGCTGCTGCGCCACACGGCCAATCCATATCCCGCAGGTGTCGAACAGATGATTTTTACGCTGCAAGGCATATTTAGCGCCCCCTTGCCGCATTTGAATCGACAGGCGCGGCCAGTCAACTATACGCAACTCCCCGCCGCCATCCTCGATATCCTGGCGCACTTCGGCCTCGCCCTCGACCCGGCGGAACAAGGGCAAATCGTGCGGATGGGCCAATACGATGCCAAGCAAACCGGCGAGGTCGCATTCCAGGCACGCAAACGGGAACCGCTGCCAGCCTCAGTGATCGAGGCCCTTGCGCCATTGAACCTGCTCTACAATGAATGGGAACAGATCAGAAACGGATCGGAACAAGTCCATGCCGAGTAAAGAGAGCACCGACCGAAAAGCGGAATCCTATGCGCTGCGCGATCAGCGCCTATTGGAATTGATCGCGGCAAAAAAAATCGGCCTGCCCGATAACGAGCTGCTCGCCAATGCCTACCGTCGTCGAGGCGATCTTGCGGCCGCATCGGCCGAGTATGCGCGCCTGCATGCGAAGGGCATTGCTTCGCCCGGCGTTGAACTTTTCCATGCGATTTTCAACCGAAAAAGAGCCCCCGCTCGCATGCCGGAAACCGAGTTTGCGCCCGCACCCTTCGTCCAATTCGATGATTTTTTCGACCTCGCGTCGAATCGCTTTCTGCTGGATTACGCGATCTCGAAACAGGGCATCTTCAGGCCAACGGAATTGCAGAACGCGGACCAATATGGGGACCCGAACCGCGCCACCCTGGTCACTTACGATGTCGGCGACCCGGGCGAAGCCATGCGCACCTTGGTGCGGGAGCACTTGCCGCTGATATGCGACTACTTGAATATGGCGCCGATCGCCATTAAATTCATCCAGCTAAAAATGGCGGCCTATTCGCACGGCGATTTCTTTAATGCCCATCAAGATAACGGACTGAGCCAGCCGGACCGGCGTATCAGCTTTGTCTATTATTTTCATCGGGAACCCAAGCCCTACCAGGGTGGCGACCTGCTTTTGTACGACAGCCGCTTCACTCCTCGCGCCTACGTACGCAGCCTGTTTACCAGGATTATTCCGCGTAATAATAGCGTTGTCTTTTTCCCAAGTGAATATTTTCATGAAGTGTCGCCGGTCGACACTGACGCCCAGGATTTCAGCGCCAGCCGCTTCACCCTGGCCGGCCACATTGGATGACGCGATCGTTGTTTTTACACCCTCGCAGCAAAATTAATATTTGAAGTTAATACCAAGCGGTATAGTAGCAACGGCATGGCCCTACCCCCGCCAACCGCCACTCGCAGTTCGCCCAATCGCCCGCGACCGAACGCGCCGGTATCCGCACCGTGCCCGCTACAGTAATCGATATTTTTTCGAAAATAACGCCGCCCATGCCTGCTACCGCCGCTTCCGTCCACGAAGTCATCGCGATCGATGCCGGCGTCCCCGACTGGCAAACGCTGGTTGCCAACCTCAATCCCGACATCTCGGTCATCTTGCTGCCGGCCGGCGGCAATGGACTCGCGGCGTTGGCGCAAGCGCTGAGCGACTACGGCACACTCGATGCGCTGCATGTGCTCAGTCACGGCAACGTGGGCCAGTTGCATCTGGGCGACCTGCGCCTGAACAGCGCCACTCTCGGCGAGCAGAGTGCGGCATTGGCGGCGATCGCCAGCCACCTGACGCCAAGTTCCGACTTGCTGCTGTACGGCTGCTCGGTTGCCGCAGGCGCGCCCGGGCAGGCCTTCGTCGGTGCACTGTCGGACGCGCTGAACGGCGTCAACGTCGCGGCCTCGGTCGACGCCACCGGCGCGCTGGCCCTGGGCGGCGACTGGGCGCTGGAGTATTGGGTCGGACAGATCGGGACTGCGCTGCCGTTTGCCGAGGAGGACATCGTCCACTATGACGCAGCGACATTCGCGGACGACTTCACCCCTCCCTCGAGTACTATCACAAAAAGCCCGTCCGCCACCCTGAAAGTGGGGCAGACCGCCACCATTACCTTCACGTTCAGCGTCGACCCCGGCTCCAGTTTTACCAATAGCGATATCACCGTCGTCGGCGGCACGCTTGGCACCGTCAGCACAACCGGGTCTATCCGCACCGCGACATTTACGCCGACCGCAAGCACCAATAGCGGGACCGGCTCCGTCACCGTGGCGACCGGAAGCTATACAAGCCCGTTTTCAGGCTTAAGCAACGTTGACCATCCCACCATATCGATCTCTTACGACACGCTGGCGCCGACGTTGGCCATCACCAGCAACGTTGCGCAACTCAAGATCGGTGAGACGGCAACCGTCACCTTCACCTTCAGCGAGGACCCGGGTTCGAGCTTCACCTGGAACGGCAGCAGCGGCGACATCGCAGTCAGCGGCGGCACGCTGTCGGCGATCAGCGGCTCCGGCCTGACGCGCACCGCGACCTTTACGCCGACCGCAAGCACCAACGGCGGCACGGCCAGCATCACCGTCGCATCCGCGAGCTACGCCGACGCGGCCGGCAACAGCGGCGGCGCCGGCACTACGCCCTCGCTCAGCTTCGACACGCTGGCGCCGAACGCACCATCGACGCCCGACTTGGCCAGTGGCAGCGACAGCGGCATTTCGAGCACCGACAACCTTACCAGCGTCACCACGCCGACCTTCACCGGCACCGCGGAATCGGGCGCGACGGTCACCCTGTACGACACCGATGGCACGACGGTCCTCGGCACCGGCACGGCAACCGGCGGCGCGTGGTCGATCACCAGTTCGGCCCTGGGCAGCGGTGCGCATACCGTCAGCGCCAAAGCGACCGACGCGGCGGGCAACGTCGGCACCGCCTCGTCTGGCCTGGCACTGACCATCGACAGCGCCGCGCCCACGCTCGCAATCACCAGCAACGTCGCGCAACTTAAGATCGGCGAGACGGCGACCATCACTTTCACCTTCAGCGACGATCCGGGCTCGAGCTTCAGCTGGGACGGCAGCAGCGGCAGCATCGCGGTCAGCGGCGGCACGCTGTCGGCGATCAGCGGCTCCGGCCTGACGCGCACGGCGACCTTTACGCCGACCGCAAGCACCAACGGCGGCACGGCCAGCATCACCGTCGCATCCGCGAGCTACGCCGACGCGGCCGGCAACAGCGGCGGCGCCGGCACTAC
>DASRXO010000177.1:0-2197 GCA_035654095.1 Telluria sp. | reverse complement strand
GCCGCTGGCCGAACGCGCCATGGCCGAGGACTTGCTGCTGGCCCCGGGCAGCCTGTTCTCGCCCACCCAGCTGCCCTCGACCCGGCTGCGGCTGAACGTGGCGGCGATGCAGGATCCGCGCGCCTGGGAGTTCCTGGAGCGCGAAATCGGCGCCGCGGCCCGTCGTTCCCTCTGTTCGGAAACGACTTCCCGCGAAAGCGGGAGCCCATGCTGAAGTGGCGTGCCGGCTCAGCATGGGTTCCCGCTTTCGCGAGAAGTCGTTTCCGAACAGAGGAAACGACGGGTCTTGAAATCAGCCATATAATCCCCACCTTTCCAAAATCCGTTCAACCTGTCCCACACGAGGTATAAAAATGGCTGTCGCCGAAAAAGAAACCCTTGGCTTCCAAGCTGAAGTCAAACAGCTGCTGCAGTTGATGATCCACTCCCTGTATTCGAACAAGGAGATCTTCCTGCGCGAGCTGATCTCGAACGCGTCCGACGCGGCCGACAAGCTGCGCTTCGAAGCGATCAACAACGACGCCCTGTACGGCAACGACCACGAACTGAAGATCAAGGTCACCTTCGACAAGGACGCGCGCACCATCACCATCTCCGACAACGGCATCGGCATGAGCCGCGAGGAAGTCATCTCGCACCTCGGCACGATCGCCAAGTCGGGCACCAAGGAATTCTTCGGCAGGCTGTCGGGCGACCAGCAGGCGGATGCCGCGCTGATCGGCCAGTTCGGCGTCGGCTTCTATTCCGGCTTCATCGTGGCCGACAAGATCATCGTCAACACCCGCCGCGCCGGCGCGTTCGCGTCCGATGGCGTGCGCTGGGAATCGGCGGGCGAGGGCGACTACAGCGTCGAATCGATCGAGAAGCCGAACCGCGGCACCGACGTGATCCTGCACCTGCGCGCCGGCGAGGAAGAGCTGCTCTCGAACTGGAAGCTGAAGTCCATCATCCGCAAATACTCCGACCACATCTCGCTGCCGATCCTGATGAAGAAAGACGAGTGGGACGCCGAGAAGAAGGAAACCGTCGTCACCGACGAGTGGGAAACCGTGAACCAGGCCAGCGCCCTGTGGGCCCGCAACAAGGCCGAGGTCACGCAGGAGCAGTACGACGAATTCTACAAGCACGTGTCGCACGACTTCCAGCCGCCGCTGGCCTACACCCATAACCGGGTCGAGGGCCGCAGCGAATACACCCAGCTGCTGTACGTGCCGGCGCACGCGCCGTTCGACCTGTGGGACCGCAGCAAGCGCAGCGGCATCAAGCTGTACGTCAAGCGCGTGTTCATCATGGACGACGCCGAGCAGCTGATGCCGGCTTACCTGCGCTTCATTAAAGGCGTGATCGACTCGAACGACCTGCCGCTGAACGTCTCGCGCGAGATCCTGCAGGAGTCGCGCGACGTGAAGGTGATCCGCGAAGGCTCGACCAAGCGCGTGCTCGGCATGCTGGAAGAACTGGCCAACGCCGAGGAGCAGGACAAGAAGGACAAGTACGCCACCTTCTGGAAGGAGTTCGGCCAGGTGCTCAAGGAAGGCATCGGCGAAGACGCCACCAACAAGGACCGCATCGCCAAGCTGCTGCGCTTCGCCTCGACCGCCAACGACAACGCCGACCAGACCGTATCGCTGGCCGACTACATCGGCCGGATGAAGGAAGGGCAGGACAAGATGTACTACGTGGCCGGTGAAAGCTACACCGCCGCGAAGAACAGCCCGCACCTCGAAATCTTCCGCAAGAAGGGCGTCGAAGTGCTGCTCATGACCGACCGCGTGGACGAGTGGATGCTGTCGTTCCTGACCGAGTTCGAAGGCAAGGAGCTGGTGTCGGTGGCCAAGGGCGGCCTCGATCTCGGCGGCCTCGAAGACGAAGCCGAGAAGAAGGAGCACGAAGAGACCGAAGCGTCGTACAAGGAGCTGGTCGAGAAGATGAAGGACGCCCTGGGCGACAAGGCCAAGGACGTGCGCGTGACCTTCCGGCTGACCGATTCGCCGGCCTGCCTGGTGGCGGACGAGAACGAACTGTCCGGCAACCTGCTGCGCATGTTGAAGGCGGCGGGCCAGAACGCGCCGGAGTCGAAGCCTATCCTCGAGGTGAACCCGAACCACCCGCTGGTGCAGCGCCTGAAGTACGAAGACGCGGCCGGCGCCAAGTTCAGCGACTGGTCGCACATCCTGTTCGACCAGGCATTGCTGGC
>DASRXO010000176.1:0-5268 GCA_035654095.1 Telluria sp. | reverse complement strand
GCAGGTGGCGGCGAAGGACATGGGATGGCCCCGGCCGCCGCGGGCTCAGCCGGCGTAAAAGCAGCGGCCGCAAGCCTGGCGGTAGCGCTCGTTGCCGCCGATGCTGACCTGCTCGCCTTCGCGCAGGCGCCGGCCCTGCTCGTCGACCCGGATGTTCATGGTGGCCTTCTTGCCGCAGCTGCAGATGTTCTTGAGTTCTTCGATGTCGTCGGCCAGGGCCAGCAGATAGGCCGAGCCGGGGAAAGGCTGGCCGCGGAAATCGGTGCGCAGGCCGTAGCAGATCACCGGCACGCCCTCGAGCTGGGCCAACTGGTGCAGCTGCTGGACCTGGGCGGTGGTCAGGAACTGGGCTTCGTCGACCAGCACGCACGCGACCTGCGGCGGGTCGCTCAGGAAATCGGTGTCGGCGTCGAAGGTGTCGACCGGACGCTGCGGGCCGAGGCGCGAGGTGACCTGGCCGACGCCGTAGCGGCTGTCGATCGCGGCGGTGTACAGCTTGACCTTCTGGCCCTGCTCTTCGTAGTTGTGCGCCACTTGCAGCAAGGCCGTCGATTTGCCGGCGTTCATCGCCGAGTACCTGAAATAGAGTTTTGCCACTGCCTGCCCTGAACCCGGTTGAAGTGCGCGAATTATAGCAAGCAGGCATCGGGCAACGCCAGCGCGCCGCCCAATGAAAAACGGCCGCGCAGCAGGCGCGGCCGTCGGCGCGACCACGCTCGCTCAGCCGGTGCGGCGCACGGCCAGGCCGCCCAGCAGGCACAGGCCGGCCAGCAGCAGGCCGTAGCCGGCCGGCTCGGGCACCGGCGAGGCCATCGCCAGCGTCAGGTTGTTGGCGGTGGTCCAGTACAGGCCGCCCGACGTCAGGACAAGCGAGCTCAGCGGCGCAGTGGAGACGAAGCCGACAAAGCTGGCGACCGTGGTGCCGTTCAGGTAGGCGGTGGTGGTGAGCGTACCGTCGCTCGCGCTCAGGATCATATTGGTGCCGGGGATGAAGGAGCCGGTGATGTCGGAACCGAAGAAATTGCCGCCGACGGCATTCAGGCCGCCCGAGAAATTGGAGAAGGCGATCGCATCGGAGTACACATTGGTCGACAGCCAAGAGTCGCCCGGGGCGCCGGCGCCGAACAGGTCGCCGCCCGAACTGGCGCGGTAGCTGTAGGCGCCGGCGCTGCGCTCGAGCGGCGACGCGTAGGGCAGCACCTCCAGGTCGTCGAAGGTGTCGACACCGCGCGCGCTGGTGGCGGCCAGGAACGCGGCCTGGCTGGTGTAAATGGCGATGTCGGCCCGGGCGGCTGCTGCGCTACACAGCAAGGCCGCCAGGGACAAGGATTTCAGCAGAGACAGTTTTCGGTTCACGATTGCACTCCTGTGGTGACATGGCATGGAACGACAGCGGATAGCTGAGTCCAGTAAATATCAATCCCACAAGAATTGCAATCCAATTAATGTTTATTTAATTACACTTTGCGCTAGATAAACAAACCGATACGCCGCCCGCTGCGGGCCGGAATTTATTGGCCCGGATGGTATTGGCGTTCGAGCTGTTTTTCGATATCCGCCTTGTAGAACAGCACGTCCTTGAACTGGCCCTTGCTGTACATCTCGGCCTGGTCGTTGAAGTGGGGCGAGGCCGGGTTGCCGCTCTCGCCGCCCGCCAGGATGCTCTTGGCGCGCAGCTTGGGACCGAACTCGACCACGGCGACGAAGCTGTTGCCGCGGTCACCGTAGATGCGCTTGGTCTTCTGCGGCGCCGACATGCCGAACGCGGCCAGCGAACCCCAGGTCGCCGAGGCGAAGCCCACCGGCAGGCTCGGCTTGCTGTCGTCATACCGCTGGTCGATGTCGCCGCTGATGCGCTGGAAGCGGTTGATCTCGCCCCACGGCGTCTGCCAGCTGCCGAAGTCGGCCTGCAACTTGGCCGAGGCGCGCGCCAGCGCCTGCAGCCGTTCCTGCGGCGTCAGCGCGCCGGCGATGTAGTCGAGCACCGGCACGCCTTTCGCGCGCGCGGCAGCGGCCGAGCTGGCCACCATGTCCTGGCCCCAGTAGACCGCCAGCGAGGTCGGCACCGAATCGGCCGCGAAGCGCAGGTTCCAGCCGCGCAGCGCCGCCACCTGGGCCGCCAGTTGCGCCTTGAGCGGATCGTCGGCCTCGGCCTCGTCGTAGGCCTTGAACAGCGCCGGCAGCAGCGGCTCGAAGCCGGGCAGCAGGCTGTCGTAGGCGGTCGCGATCAGGCTATCGAGGGTGAAGCCGGACTGCCCTTGCAGCACCCGCAGCGCGTGCACGCCGCGCGCGTTCTCGCCCAGCGACCACATATAATCCGGATAGTCGGCGCGGCGCGGACTGTCGGGGCCGGACACGGCGAACGGCCAGGTGTTGGTGTTCTGGATCCAGCCGATGGCCGGGTTCAGCAGGTTGATGGTCTCCTTCACTTCGTGCAGGCCCTTCCACTCGGTGGCCGGATCGCTGCCGTCGACCGGCTTGGTCCAGTCGAAGCGAGTGTCGCGCCGCGGGATGAAGTTACCGTGGAAGTAGGCGATGTTGCCGTCGCCGTCGGCATACACGGTGTTGTTCGACGAGTTGGTGCGCAGCCCCATCACCTTGTAGAAGGCCGCGTAGTTCCTGGCCTTGGTCCGCGTGTACGACTGGGTGAGCGCCTTGAGCGGCTCATTCATCAGCTTGACCGCGACCCATTTGCCGTCGGCCATGCGCACCACCGGACCGTGGTGACTGAAGTAGGCGGTGACGCTCTTGCTGGCCGTGCCGCCGCTCGCGGTCTTGTACGGCAGCGTGATCTGTACCGCCTTCATCGCGCGTTCGCCGGCGCCGTATTTGTAGAAGAACTTGCCGTCTTTTTCGGTCACGGTTTCGAGGTATTCGTCGATCACGTCGCCGCCGCCCGAGGTGTGCATCCACCCTGCCCGTTCGTTGAAGCCCTGGTACACGAAGAACTGGCCCCAGGTCACGGCGCCATACGCATTCAGGCCTTCTTCGCTGACCATGTGGACTTCGGGACGGAAGTAGAACGAGGTATGCGGATTGATCAGCAATAGCGCATGGCCCGAGGCGCTCAGCTTGGGCGCGATGGCGAAGCCGTTGGAGCCGCGCGGCTCGGGATCGAAGCCCTTGCCGACGTCGGCCTCGGCCAGCACCGTGCGCTTGCCGTAGAACTGCTCGAGCTGCTTGAGGTTAATCGACTCGATGTCGCCGCCGATGCTGCCTTCGCTGAACGACAGCGCCATCCACGGTTCGAAATGGGTGATCAGCTTCGGCCTCGTTTCGGGGTGCGTGAGCAGATAGTAGTTGAGGCCATCGGCGAACGAGACCATCAGCTTCTTCAGCCATGCCGGGCTGGCCGCGTACTTGGCCTTCATGTCGTCCGGCGTGATGAACATCTTCATGCGCAGGTCGCGCCAGATTTCGGCCTCGCCTTCGACTTCGGCCAGGCGGCCCATCGCGTTGATGTAGTTCATTTCGACGCGGTTGAAATCGTCCTCGGCCTGCGCATACATCAGGCCGAACACCGCGTCCGCATCGGACTTGCCGAACACGTGGGGGATGCCCCATTTGTCGCGCATGATGGTCACGCGCTGCGCGCTGGCCTTCCAGCGCGCCTGCTCCGCCGCGGGTTGGACCTGGGCCGGCGCCGCTGCCGCTTGCGCCGGCATCAGGGGAGTGAGCGCGGCGCAGCCGAGAAGGGTTGTCAGTAGCAGGCGGGATCTGGACATCGGCAAGTCTCCATGGGATGGGTGGGGGATCTAGGCGTTGGCGGACAGCTGTTGTCTGAGCGCGTTGTTCTCGGCCGTGAGCACGGCGATTTTTTCCTTCAGCACGAGGACTTCGGTGCGCAGGGTCGCGGCGTCATCGGCCGGCGCTTCTTTCGGCGGCCGGCTCGAGACCTTCTGTTCGCGCACCTGCTTGGCGGCCTGCTGCAGTTCCTTGCGTCCGCCGGCTACCGCGGCGATCTGCAGCGCTTCGGGCAGCGAGGCGACGTTGGCCGCGGCGTTGATCGAGATGGTCCCGGCGCGCACCGCTTCCACCAGCTGCGGCGTGGCGGCCTTCTGGATCCGTTCGATCTGGCTGATGGTATTGCTCGACACGCGCGCCGCCTTGGCCACGTCCTCGCGCGTGTTCCAGGGCGGCGATGCGGGAACCGCCGGCGCATCCGGCGCGCCGGCGGGCTCGGCGGCGCGCTGGGCGAGACGCGCGGCGACGATGTCTTTCTTGCGCAGCGCCAGCACGCCGCGCTGGTAGTCCGACACGCTGCGGCGCGCCAGGTGGTTATCGATCACCCACAGCATGACGTCTTCGAGCGAGGTGAAGGTGGTGTTTTGTACGATGCGAAATTCGATGCCGTGCTTTTGGCAGATGTCGTAGCGGTTGTGGCCATCGATCAGCACCTCGCCCCACAGCACCAGCGCGTCGCGGCAGCCTTCGGCGAGCAGCGAGCGTTCGAGCGCGGCATATTCATTGGCGGTGAGCGGATCGATAAAGGAACGCAGTTCCTGGTTGATGGTGATGTTCAAATCTGGTCCCTGGATGGTCGGCGGCGCGCCCCACGGCCGGCGTGCCGCCACGAATGCTACACCATCTTGCCGCCCGGCCAAAGCATGGCCGCCGGGCGTCTGAAAGCAGCGTATGTACGACGCGGGTTTTGAACCGGCTGGAGGAGGCCTATGCTAGAATCTTGGCCGCTGCCCGGATGGTGAAACTGGTAGACACCCGAGACTTAAAATCTCGTGCTCGAAAGGGCGTGCCGGTTCGATTCCGGCTCCGGGCACCACTCAATGCAATCGCAACGACGCGGAATGGCTCAAAACCTGCCGTTTTCCCTCTCAGCGCGGTGCGTTTGACGGATCAGCTTGTCTCCCAAAATTTCCAAACAACTCTGATTTTTCTCGGTATTTCTGACGGTATGCGCTGCTAGGCTAGCCGTGCTCGATTCACAACAGCTTGAGCTGAAGCGCCGGGCGGACGATATCAAGAGCGAGCTAAGTGGCGCGCGAGAAGCCTGCGTCCGGCTCGACCAGAAGGTTACGGAGCTGACAAAGCTTGTCGATTGCGAACGCGAAAAGCGGACTGTCGCGGAGCGCGAGTTGGCAGTGCTTGCTGCGACTCAGGCTAATCGACGCGAGCACGACGGACATGCGCGAAAAGGCCGAGCCCACCAAGGCGCGTAGCGACCGGGCGACGTGGCGGACAGTTCCGCGGGCCCAGGCGGGTAATGTGTGGCGCGGCGAAGCGGTAGTAAGTAGCCACTGCTTGCGTGCG
>DASRXO010000175.1:0-9402 GCA_035654095.1 Telluria sp. | reverse complement strand
TTCACCAGCGAGGTCGACATCATGTCGCGGGTGGCGGCGGCGCTGGCGCGCAAGGTCCAGATGCCGGCGCCCAGCATCATCGCCAGCAGCAGCAGGATGATGGCGAAGCCGCCGGCCAGACGCGATCCGACGCGCACGTCGTTGAGTTTCATGGTGATCCTTGGAGAAATTGTGGAATCGGAGTGGGACTCCGAGAATGGTACTAATTTCTCATAAAAATTACATGGAGGCAACTAAATTATTTGAGAATATTTTGCAGTTTGCATTTCGTACCAAGCGCGCCACGGCTTGACAAGAAACAATGTGACATTCGTGTAACGTTTCAAGCAGCTTTTCATTGGGACCAATGACACAGCCGGCATCTTTGCAAGCAACAATGTCAGATAGCTAATTTCAAGTTCGCAAAGTTCGACAAGCGGGGGCCGAGCGGCTAAACTACCGCCAACTGAAGATTTGCCGCAGAAGGAGAATGTATGAGTTGGTTGGAAAAACTGCTGCCCCCCCGGATCCAGCGCTCCGATGCCGCCGCCCGCAAGACCATGCCGGAAGGCTTGTGGGTCAAGTGCCCCTCGTGCGAAGCGGTGCTGTACCGCACCGACCTGGAATCGAACCTGCACGTTTGTCCAAAATGCAGCCATCACATGCGGATCCGGGCGCGCGCGCGGCTCGACGGCCTGCTCGACGAAGGCGGCCGCTACGACATCGGGCAGGAGACCCTGCCGGTCGATACCCTCAAGTTCAAGGACAGCAAGAAGTATCCGGACCGCCTGAAAGCGGCAATGGAAGCGACCGGCGAGACCGACGCGCTGATCGTCATGGGCGGCGCGCTGATGAGCCTGCCGATCGTCGCCGCGTGCTTCGAGTTCGACTTCATGGGTGGCTCGATGGGCTCGGTGGTCGGCGAGCGCTTCGTGCGCGGCGCCCAGATCGCACTGGAGCAGAAGGTGCCCTTCATCTGCATCACCGCCACCGGCGGCGCGCGCATGCAGGAAGGCTTGCTGTCGCTGATGCAGATGGCGAAAACCACCGCCATGCTGACCAAGCTGTCGGAGAAAAAGCTGCCCTTCATCAGCGTGCTGACCGACCCGACCATGGGCGGCGTGTCGGCCTCGTTCGCCTTCATGGGCGACGTCGTGATCGCCGAGCCGAAGGCGCTGATCGGCTTCGCCGGCCCGCGCGTGATCGAAAACACGGTGCGCGAAAAGCTGCCGGAAGGTTTCCAGCGCGCCGAATTCCTGGTCACCAAGGGCGCCGTCGACATGATCGTCGACCGCCGCAAGATGCGCGACGAAATCGCGCGCCTGCTGGCCTTGCTGCAAGACCAGGCGGCCGAAGTCATCGCGTAATGACCGCCTCACCCCGGCGCGTGCACGTCGCGGCGCGCGCCGCCCTCACCGAAGTCGATCATGAGCGAACTCCCGACCACCCTGCATGCCTGGCTCGCGCTGCTCGAGTCGCGCCACGCCGAAGTCCACATCGACATGGGCCTGGCCCGCGTGCAGCAGGTCAAGCAGCGCATGGGCCTGGCCTTCGCCTGCCCGGTCATCATGGTGGCCGGCACCAACGGCAAGGGCTCGACCTGCTCGATGCTCGAATCGATCCTGCTGCGCGCCGGCTACCGGGTCGGCCTCTACATCAAGCCGCACTTCCTCGACTTTAACGAACGCGCGCGGGTCGGCGGCGAGCTCGCGTCCGACGCGGCGCTGGTGGCCAGCTTCCACGCGGTCGAGGCGCAGCGCGGCGCTGTCGCGCTCACGTATTTCGAATTCACCACGCTGGCCATCATGCACTTGCTGGCCAACGCCGGCATCGACGTCGCGATCCTCGAAGTCGGGCTGGGCGGGCGGCTCGACGCGGTCAATGTGATCGACGCCGACGTCGCGATCGTCACCAGCGTCGACATCGACCACACCGACTACCTGGGCGACACGCGCGAGAAAATCGGCTTCGAGAAGGCCGGCATTTTCCGGCCCGGCAAGGCGGCGATCTGCAGCGACCCGGTGCCGCCGGCTACGCTGGTCGCGCACGCCGAGGCGATCGGCGCCGACCTCTGGCTGCTGGGCCGCGACTTCAATTATGCGGGCGACCAGCAGCAGTGGAATTACGGCGGCCGCAGCCAGCGCCGCAACGCGCTGGCCTATCCGAGCCTGCGCGGCGCCAACCAGCTGCTGAACGCCGCGGCCGCGCTGGCCGCGCTCGAAGTGCTGCGGCTCGAACTGCCGGTCGGCGCCCAGGACGTGCGGGCCGGGCTGGTGACGGTCGAATTGCCGGGCCGCTTCCAGGTCCTGCCGGGCCGCCCGACCGTGATCCTGGACGTCGCGCACAATCCGCACGCGGCCGCGGCGCTGGCCCAGAACCTCGGCAATATGGGCTTCCATCCCTACACCTACGCGGTGTTCGGTATCATGGACGACAAGGACATCGACGGCGTGATCGCGCCGATCGCGGCCCATGTCGATCACTGGTGCGTGGCCGACCTGCCGTCGCCGCGTTCGGCTTCCGCGCGCGCGCTGGCGGACAAGCTGGCCGCCTTGCCGCAGGGCGATGCGAAACCGGGCGAACGCACGGTCGCCGCCTTCGCCGATCCGGCCCAGGCTTTTGCGGATGCAAGGAGCCGGGCCGGAGAGAATGATAGAATTGTGGTCTTTGGATCCTTCTACACCGTCGCCGGTGTGATGGCAGCCCGAAAATCCTCCACCCACTGAAAATAGACCGCATGGGCTTGTTCTCGTTCCTCAATAAAAACAAGCAAGACACCACTGGCGAAGACCGTGGCTATTATTCCCGCGCCGACGATGAGACCATTGCGGCGCGCGCCCGATCCAAGCGCGCGTCGAGCGCCGGCGAACCCGCCGCCAGGCGCGGCAAGAACAAGGCCGAGGCCGACGATCCCGTCTTGCCTGAAAAGAAACGCGCGCGCCGCCGGCTGGTCGGCGCGGTGGCGCTGGCGCTGGCGGTCGCGGTCGGCCTGCCGATGCTGCTCGATTCCGAACCCAAATCTTTGTCCAGCGACATCGCGATCCAGATCCCGTCGAAGGACAAGGCCGCGCCGCTGCCGGCGCCGTCCGAGCCTGTCGTCGCCGCGCCGACCAGGGTGGCCGCCGCCGATGCGCTCGACCAGCGCGAACAGATCGTCGAAGCGCCGCCCAAGTCCGCCGCACCGGCATCGCCGGCGCCGGTGGTGGTCGCCGCGCCCGCCGTGGCCGAAGTCAAGTTGCCGGGCGTGAAGGACGCGCCCAAGCCCGAACCGAAGACGGCCAAGGCCGAGGCCAAGCCGGCCGAGAAGCCGGCCGCCAAGCCGCCGCTCAAGGACGACAGGACGGCCGTGGCGGCCAACGACGATGCGCGCGCGCTGGCCATCCTCGAAGGCAAGCCGAACAACGATAGCCAGAAATACGTGCTGCAGGTGGCCGCCTTCGCCTCGCAGGACAAGGTCAGCGAATTGCAGGGCAAGCTGAAGGACAACGGCATCAAGTCCTTCACCCAGAAGGGTACGGCCGGCGACAAGAACGTGATCCGGGTGCGGGTCGGCCCGTTCAGCAGGGAAGAGGCCGAGAAGATGCGCGCCAGGCTCGACAAGCTGGGCCTGTCCGGCAGCATGATCCCGACCTGACCATGGGCAGACCGGACAGGACCTACGCGGCGTGACGATTTTCGATTATTTGGTACTGTGCATCCTGATCTCCTCGGTTGTCATCAGCACCATGCGCGGCCTGGTCAAGGAAATCCTGTCGCTGCTGGGCTGGGTGGTCGCCTTCGTGGTCGCGAATGCCTACGGCGCCAAGCTGGCGCCGTTGCTGCCGTCGATGATCCCGGGCGAGGCGCTGCGCCTGATGGTGGCCTTCGTGGCCCTGTTCCTCGGCGTGCGCATCGTGATGGGACTGGTGACCTTGGCATTCGACGCGGCGGTCAAGGCCAGCGGCCTGTCCTTGGCGGACCGCGGCCTGGGCGGCTTGTTCGGCCTCGGCCGCGGTATTGTAATTGTGTTGGCCGCCGTCATATTGTGTGGGATGACATCCATCCCGCAGCAGGCTTTCTGGAAGAACGCGCTCCTGAGTCCGATGGCCGAGACCGGCGCGCGCACCATCAAGCCTTTCTTGCCGGCCGCCCTCGCGCGGCACGTGCAGTTTTGAACAGTTTTTAACATCAGCAGCACAGTCTTAGGAGCACACCATGTGTGGCATCGTCGGCGTCGTCTCGAACAATCCTGTCAACCAGCTTTTGTATGATGCCTTGCTGCTCTTGCAGCACCGCGGACAAGACGCGGCGGGTATTGCAACCAATCACAGCAGCATGTTTTCGATGCATAAAGCGAACGGCCTGGTGCGCGACGTGTTCCGCACCCGGAACATGCGTTCGCTGGCGGGCAACTCGGGCATCGGCCATGTGCGCTACCCGACCGCCGGCTCGTCCAGCGAGGAAGAAGCGCAGCCGTTCTACGTCAACGCGCCGTTCGGCATCACGCTCGCGCACAACGGCAACCTGACCAACTGGGAACAGCTCAAGACCGAGATGTTCAAGAACGACCGCCGCCACATCAACACCGATTCCGATTCCGAGGTGCTGCTCAACGTGCTGGCACACGAGATCCAGGAAGCGACCACCGGTTTGTTGCTCGACCCGGCCGCCGTGTTCAAGGCGGTCACGGTGCTGCACCGCCGGGTGCGCGGGGCCTACGCCGCGGTGGCGCAGATCGCCGACCACGGCCTGCTGGCGTTCCGCGATCCCTTCGGCATCCGCCCGCTGTGCATCGGCACCCACGAGACCGATAATGGCACCGAATACCTGGTCGCCAGCGAATCGGTGGCGCTCGAGGGCATGGGCTTCCGCTTCCTGCGCGACATCGCGCCGGGCGAGGCGGTGTTCATCGACATGGACGGCAAGCTGCATGCGCGCCAGTGCGCGGACAACCCGTCGCTGAACCCCTGCGCCTTCGAATACGTCTACCTCGCGCGGCCCGACTCGATCCTGGACGGCGCCTCGGTCTACGCCACCCGCCTGAAGATGGGCGAGTACCTGGCCGAGAAGATCCGCAAGGAATTCAACTCGGGCGAGATCGACGTCGTGATGCCGATCCCCGATTCCTCGCGTCCGGCCGCGATCCAGCTGGCGCTCAAGCTGGGCATCGAATACCGCGAAGGCTTCATCAAGAACCGCTACATCGGCCGCACCTTCATCATGCCGGGCCAGGCCGCGCGCAAGAAATCGGTGCGCCAGAAGCTGAACGCGATCGGCTCCGAATTCAAGGGCAAGAACGTGCTGCTGGTGGACGACTCGATCGTGCGCGGCACCACCAGCCGCGAGATCGTGCAGATGGCGCGCGAAGCGGGCGCGAAGAACGTGATCTTCGCTTCGGCCGCGCCGCCGGTGTTGTTCCCTAATGTGTACGGCATCGACATGCCGACCCGCGACGAGTTGATCGCCTACGGCCGCAGCCACGAGGAAGTGTGCCGCGAGATCACCGCCGACGCGCTGGTCTACCAGGACGTGGAAGCGCTCAAGCGTTCGATCTCGGACGTCAATCCGGCGCTGCGCAATTTCGAGGCCTCCTGCTTCGACGGCGTCTACGTGACCGGCGACGTGACCCCGGCCTACCTCGACCGCCTCGAGTACGCGCGCCGCCACCCGAAGGCCGCGCCGCTGGAAGACGCCGCGCGCACCCAGCTGAACCTGAACCTGGCGACGGCGGAATAAGGGCGCGGCGGTCATCATGAGCGACACCAAGCACTACGGTTTCACCACCACCATCCTGCACAACGACCGCCAGAAGCCGATCGAACAAGGCTCGCTGCACAAGCCGGTGCACAATTCGGTCGCCTTCGGGTATGCCGATGCGCGCCAGCTGGCGTCTGTCTTTCAAGGCAAGGAGCCGGGCTTCCGTTATGGCCGCCAGGGCAATCCGACCATCTCCGCGCTGGAGGACAAGATCAGCAAGATGGAAGACGGCGTCTCGACCATCTGCTTCGCGACCGGCATGGGCGCGATCGGCGCGGTGTTCCAGGCGCTGCTGCGCGCCGGCGACCATGTGGTGTCCTCGTCCTTCCTGTTCGGGAACACCAACAGCCTGTGGCAGACGGTGGCCGGGCAGGGCGTGGGCGTGGCCTTCGTCGACGCCACCGAGGTGCAGAACGTCGAAGCCGCGCTGACCCCGCAGACCCGGCTGGTGTTCGTCGAGACCATCGCCAACCCGCGCACCCAGGTGGCCGATCTCGCGCGCATCGGGCAGTTGTGCAAGGAGCGCGGCATCCTCTACGTGGTCGACAACACGATGACCACGCCCTACCTGTTCCGTCCGAAAACGGTGGGCGCGGGGCTGGTGATCAACTCGCTGACCAAGTCGATCGGCGGCCACGGCAACGCGCTGGGCGGCAGCCTGACCGACACCGGCGCCTACGACTGGACGCGCTACCCGCACATCGCCGACAACTACAAGCGCAATCCGCCGGCCCAGTGGGGGATGGCGCAGCTGCGCGCCAAGGGCCTGCGCGACTTCGGCGCCTCGCTGGCGCCGGAAGCGGCGCACCATATCGCGGTCGGCGCCGAGACGCTGGCGCTGCGCATGGAGCGCAGCTCGGCCAACGCGCTGGCCGTGGCGCGCATGCTGGAAGCCGATGCGCGGGTGGCCGCGGTCCATTATCCGGGGCTGGCGTCGCATCCGCAGCATGGCATCGCGAGCGCGCTGTTCCGCTCCTGCGGTTCGCTGTTCAGCTTCGAGCTGGCCGAAGGCATCGACTGCTTCGATTACCTGAACCGCCTCAAGCTGGCGATCCCCGCCAGCAACCTGGGCGACACGCGCACGCTGGTGATTCCGGTCGCCCACACCATCTTCTTCGAGATGGGCGCCGAGCGCCGCGCCGGCATGGGCATCGCCGAATCGCTGATCCGGGTCTCGGTCGGCATCGAGGACACGGCCGACCTGCTGGATGACTTCGGCAACGCCCTGCAACCGTAACACGACCGATTGGACTGGAATCGATGAAGACCTGTCTGTTCTGCCTGTCCCTGCTGCTCGGCTCCTCCGCGTTTGCGGATGAACTGGCCGACGCCAACGCGCTGTTCGCCAGGAAGGCCTATCCGCAAGCCCTGCAGCTGTACACCAAGCTGGCGAACGCCGGCAATGTCGAGGCGCAGCGCCACCTGGGCGAAATGTACTGGTATGGCGAGGCCGGCGCGATCGACAACGCCAAGGCCGACACCTGGTTCCGCAAGGCCGCGGCCAAGGGCGACAAGGTGGCGGTCGCGGCGCTCGACGTGATGCAGCAGCGCCAGGCACGGCGCGCCGACATCGACTACTGGATGTCGAAGTACGACGGGGCCGACCTGAAGTCGGGCCAGTTCCGCTGCCCGGCGCCGCGGATTCCGGCGATCTCCAAGCTCAACGACGAGATCAAGCGCGTGACCGAGGCCATGCAGGGATGGCAGGACTGCTATAACGCCTTCGTGGTCAACTTGAACAACAACGCGCCGCTGACCAAGCGCATGCCGGCCGATATCGCCAAGCTGATGAACGAGGCAGAGATGACGCAGGCCACCGCCTATCTCACCGACCTGCACCAGCGGCTGGCCGAAGACGCGCGTATTTCAGCCAAGCTGGTGCTGGCCGACTTCGGCGTGTGGCGCGACGCCACCGAAGCCTATATCGCCGAACACAACGAGATCGTGAAGAGCGCGCCGTCGGACGACCGGCAGCGCGACGGCGCGGCGCGCAAGTAGGACTAGGCGCCGCCGTCCAGGTAAAAGCCGTAGGGATGGCGCCAGCCGGGCAGGGCGGCGATGCGGTCCAGCCAGGCTTGGACCCCGGGCGGCAAGGCCACCGCCGCCTGTTCCGGCCAGTACAGGTAGCCGCACAGCGAGACGTCGGCGGCGCTGACGGCCTCGCCGAGCAGGAAGGCGCGGCCGTCGGACAGCTCGCCTTCGAGCCGGTCGATATCGGCGTCGAAGCGCTTGCGCAGCAGCACCTGGCCATCGGTGGCGGCGCCGGTGCTGGTGTACTTCAGGCCGTAGCGTAGATTGGCCAACGAAAAGCCGAGCCGGTTGGCTTCCCAGAACAGCCACTCGCGCACGCGCTCCAGGCGCTCCTGCGACTCTCCGCCAAACCTGCCCGTATGCTCAGCCAGATGCAGCAGGATCGCATTCGACTGCACGTAGGGACGGCCGTCGTGCAGCAGCAGCGGCACTTCGCCGTATTTTGCCAGTGAACGAAACGGCTCGGGACGATTGTCGCGCGGCTGGTCGAGGTCGATTTCCTGGTAGTCGTGGGGCAGGCTGGCCAGGCTCAGCAGCAGCCGGACCTTGTACGCGTGGCCCGAATCGCGGTTGCCGAATAAATGCAGCATGGCTTCAGTTCCAGCTGCGCATCAGGCCGACGGCCAGTCCTTCGAGCGCGAACTCGTCGGCTTCCGGGTCGACCCGGATGATCTTGAAGTCGGGATTTTCCGGCAGCAGCTCGATGGTCGAGCCGGTCTTGCGGTAGCGCTTGACGGTGACGTCGTCGCCGATGCGGGCCACCACGATCTGGCCGTTCTTGGCGCTGTCGACTTTCTTCACGGCCAGCAGGTCGCCGTCCATGATGCCGGCGTCGCGCATCGACTCGCCGCGCACCTTGAGCAGGAAGTCGGGCTTGGCCGAGAACATCGCCGGGTCGACGCTGTAGGTCGCCTCCACATGCTCCTGCGCCAGGATCGGCGAACCGGCGGCGACGCGGCCGACCAGCGGCAGCGCCATCATCAGGGTCGGCGGCGCCAGCGGCAGGCTGTCGGCCGCGGGGCCGATCAGGCGGATGCCGCGCGAAGTACCGGGCGAAATCTCGATCGCGCCCTTGCGCGCCAGCGCCTGCAGGTGCTCCTCGGCGGCGTTGGCCGACTTGAAACCGAGCTCGGTGGCGATCTCGGCGCGGGTCGGCGGAAAGCCCGTGTTTTCGATCGCGTCCCTGATCAGATTGAGGATTTCTTCTTGCCGTGCGGTGAGCTTGATCATGGGGGCGGATGCTGGTTGTATGAACAGACTGTATTTTTGTACAGTATTAAGTCGAATGCAAGCGGAAATTGTTGTTTTAGGCGAAATAGTTGCTTCCGACCCGCATCAACGCTCCTGCGTGTGCCGCTGGACCCGGGTTTTCGGCGGTGCTAAGGTGATTTGAAGGGAGGCCACCATGTTTGAACCCAAGCCCAGCGATTTGACCGGCATCGACTACGAGCAGGACCTGGCGTTGTGGTACGACCGCCAGATCGCCCTGTTGCGTGCGCGCCGTTTCGACGAGCTGGATGTCGAGAACCTGATCCAGGAATTGGAGTATTTCGTGGGCAAGGACCGTCGAGAACTGGCCAGCCGCCTTCGCGTCTTGCTGATGCACTTGCTAAAATGCCAATTGCAGCCCCAGCGCGTTTCGCGCAGTTGGTTGGG
>DASRXO010000174.1:0-3389 GCA_035654095.1 Telluria sp. | reverse complement strand
GCGTGCACGCGATCCTCGACAAGCACAATCTCGAGTACGACTTGACGTGGACCCTCTCCGGCCTGCCCTTCCTGACCCCGCGCGGCGCGCTGTCGGCGGCGCTGGCGGCGGCGATCCTCGGCGAGACCGGCGTGCACACCGAACTGTCGACCACCGGCGGCACCTCGGACGGCCGCTTCATCGCCCGCATCTGTCCGCAGGTGATAGAATTTGGGCCGCCGAACGCCAGCATCCACAAGATCGACGAACATATCGAAGTGCGCTTCATCGATCCGCTCAAGAATATCTACCGCCGCACCTTGGAAAACCTGCTGGCGTAAGCCCGCCCAACCGAGACCATGGCCATGACCACCACCCTGTTCAGCACCCCGCGCGACCTGCTGCGTTATGCGGTCACCCGCTTCAATGCCGCCAAACTGTTCTTCGGCCACGGCAGCGCCGAGGCCTTCGACGAGGCGGCCTACCTGATCCTGCACACGCTCAAGCTCCCGCTCGACAAGCTCGAGCCCTTCCTCGACGCCCGCCTGCTGCCCGACGAAGTGCTGCAGGTGCTGGCGGTGATCGAACGGCGCGCCACCGAGCGCGTGCCGGCCGCCTACATCACCAACGAGGCCTGGCTGGGCAGCTACAACTTCTACGTCGACGAGCGCGTGATCGTGCCGCGCTCCTTCATCGCCGAACTGATACCGCAGCAGTTCAGCCCCTGGGTCGAAGATCCGGAAGCGGTCGAGAACGTCCTCGAACTGTGCACGGGCTCGGGTTGCCTCGCGATCATGATGGCCGACGCCTTCTCCAACGCGGTGGTCGACGCGGTCGACATCTCGGCCGATGCGTTGGCGGTGGCCGAACGGAATATCCGCGACTACAAGCTCGAAGGCCGGGTCAACCCGATCGCCTCCGACCTGTACCAGAACGTGCCGTTCAAAAAATACGACCTGATCGTGTCCAATCCGCCGTATGTGAATTCGGCGTCGATGGGCAAGCTGCCGCAGGAATATCTGCGCGAGCCGCAGATCGCGCTCGACGGCGGCAGCGACGGCATGGACCTGGTGCGCAAGATCGTCGCCGGCGCCGCGGACTACCTGACGCCGGACGGCATCCTCATGGTCGAAATCGGCAACGAGCGTGAATTCGCCGAAGCCGCTTTCGGCCACCTTGGCCTGACATGGCTCACCACAAGCGCAGGCGACGACATGGTCTTCCTGCTGACCGCAGACCAACTGAAATAATTAATGATCCGCTTCCTGAACGTTAGCCTGATGCGCGGCACCAAGCCGCTGCTGGAGGGCGTCGACCTGACCCTCAACCCGGGCGATAAAATCGGCCTGATCGGCGCCAACGGCGCCGGCAAATCGAGCCTGTTCGCGATGCTGCGCGGCGAACTGCATCCCGACCAGGGCGAGATCGACTTCCCGGCCAAATGGCGCATGGCCTACGTGGCCCAGGAAACCCCGCCGCTGGAACGCGCGGCGCTCGACTACGCGATCGACGGCGACGTCAACCTGCGCAAGCTGGAAGCCGAACTGGCGCGCCTCGAATCCGAACCCGAATCGACCGAGAACGGCATCGCGATCGGCGAGATCTATAGCGCGCTGGCCGACGCCGACGCCTACACCGTGCAGTCGCGCGGCGAACAGCTGCTGCTCGGCCTGGGCTTCTCGCTCGACCAGATGCAGCAGCCGGTGGCCAGCTTTTCGGGCGGCTGGCGCATGCGCCTGAACCTGGCGCAGGCGCTGATGTGCCCTTCCGAACTGCTGCTGCTCGACGAGCCGACCAACCACCTCGACCTCGACGCCATCATCTGGCTGGAGGACTGGCTCAAGCGCTACGCCGGCACCCTGATCATCATCTCGCACGACCGCGACTTCCTCGACGAGATCGTCAACGTGGTGGTGCACATCGACGAGCGCAAATTGAAGCGCTACTCGGGCAACTACTCGGGCTTCGAGCGCCAGCGCGCGGCGCAGATGATCCTGGCCGCCGGCGCGCTCGAGAAGCAGATGCGCCAGCGCGCCCACCTCGAGTCCTTCGTCAACCGCTTCAAGGCGCAGGCCTCGAAAGCGCGCCAGGCCCAGAGCCGGATGAAGGCGCTGGCCAAGATGGAAGAACTGGCGCCGCTGCGCGCCGCGGCCGAATTCTCGTTCGAATTCCGCGAGCCATTGTCGGCCCCGAACCCGCTGCTGGTGATGGAAGACGTGAACGCCGGCTACCCGATCCTCGACGGCCACGGCGATAAGGTGGGCGCCAAGACCATCGTCTCCGGCATCAAGTTCTCGCTGCAGATCGGCCAGCGCATCGGCCTGCTGGGCGTGAACGGCGCCGGCAAATCGACGCTGATCAAGACCATCGCCGGCGAGCTGGCGCCGCTGACCGGCGACGCCACCATCGGCAAGGGCCTGTCGATCGGCTACTTCGCCCAGCACCAGGTCGAGATGCTGCGCCACGACGAATCGCCGCTGTGGCACCTGGCGAAGATCGCGCCGACCGTGCGCGAACAGGAGCTGCGCAACTTCCTCGGCGGCTTCAACTTCCCCGGCACCATGGTGACCAGCTCGATCCGCCCGTTCTCGGGCGGCGAAAAGGCGCGGCTGGCGCTGGCGCTGATCGTCTGGCAGCGCCCCAACCTGTTGCTGCTCGACGAGCCGACCAACCACCTCGACCTCGAAACGCGCGAGGCGCTGACCATGGCGCTGGCGCAGTTCGAAGGCACGCTGGTGGTGGTCTCGCACGACCGCCATTTGCTGCGCGCGACCACCGACCAATTCATCATCGTGGCCGACGGCAGGCTGCAGCCGTTCGACGGCGATCTCGACGACTACAAGGATTGGCTGTTCCAGACCAAGCTCGGTAAGGGCACGAGCGTGCTGCCGGCTGCCGGCAAGGACAACAAGACCGCGTTCCCGGTGGCGTCGGCGGTGGCGCCGCCCAGCGCGCCGGTGGTCGACAAGAAGGACCAGAAGCGTCAGGAAGCCGAGGAACGCCAGCGCGTGGCCGCGCTCAAGAAGCCGATCGAGAACAAGATCAAGCGGCTCGAAGAGCAGATCGCCAAGCGCAACGGACAAAAAGCGGAAGTCGATGCGAAGCTCGGCGAGCCCGGCATCTACGAGGCGGCCAACAAGGCCAAGCTGAAAACGCTGCTGGCGGACCAGTCCTTCTTCACCAAGGACCTGGCGCAGCTGGAAGCGGAGTGGCTGGAGCTACAGGAGCAGCTGGAAGGCCTCGCCGCCTGATCTGTCGTCCTCGCGCACGCGGGAATGTAATGGACGCCTCCCACCTTAAATTGGTGAGACGGAGGCAACGATGTGGAATTTTTCGGATGAGGTGGATCCTCGCGAGGCAACGGCATCAAAGTGCCCTATAGTGGAATTTCTAACGTTTCACTATCAGCC
>DASRXO010000173.1:0-2362 GCA_035654095.1 Telluria sp. | reverse complement strand
GGCCGCGCCCTTGCCGGCCATGCCGCCGGCCACCCCGCCAATCGCCGCGCCGGCCGCCATGCCGACCGGACCGGCCGCCGCGCCGATGCCGGCGCCGGTCAGCACCCCCGCGCCGGCGCCCAGGCCGACGCCGACCACATGCTCACCCTGGTTGTCGGTCCAGCTCTTTTGGATGTGGGCCGCATCCTCGTCCGAGCGCGGCTTCACGCCCATCAGGATGCCGCCGCTCTTGATGCCTTGCTCGTAGTGCTTGACGCGCTCTTCGGGAATGCCGGCCCCGATCAGCGCGCCGATCAGGCCGCCCGTGATGCCGCCCGCACCGGCCCCGGCCAGCGCCGCCGCCAGCGGGCCGGCCACCACCACGCCGATGCCGGGCAACACCAGCGTGGTGCCGACCGCGGCCACCCCGGCCAGCACCGCGCCGATGGTGCCGCCGATGCCGGCGCCGACGCCCGCGCCCTCGGCCGCCTTGCTGCCCAGTTCGCTGTCAGCATCGCTGAAATGGGTCTTGCGGGTCTGGTCGGACATCACGAGGTTGACGTCGTCCTTGGTGTAGCCGCGGTCCGACAGGGAAGAGTAGGCCCGCTCGGCACTGGCGCGATCACGGAACAGACCGGTGACCATGCGCGGATTGTTTTGGTTCGTCGTGTCGGAATTGCTCATTTTGAAGTCCTTTCGAGTGTCGGTAGGCGGGGCCGCATGAAACCTGGGCAGCGATCCAGTGCCTGCAACCATAAGACGGCCGCGGCCCTGCTTCCGTACGGTGCCGCACCCTGTCTCCGACTTTCCAATCGGCATACGGCCTTCACCGCCTGCGTACGTTGCCGCACCGACCTTGGGCGGCGCGCTGACTAGACTTTTCTCCAGGGTCGGCACGCCATGGCCTGGGGCTGAGTTTTTCAATTACAGGAGGAATCAACATGTTATTCATCATCTGGATCGTCGTCGGAGGCATCTTGGGCTGGCTCGCCAGCCTGGTCATGAAGACGGACGCCGAACAAGGCATGATTTTGAACGTCGTGGTCGGGATCGTCGGTGCCTTCCTTGGCGGCTGGTTGCTCTCTCCACTGTTCGGAACGGGGACAATCAACTCGGACGACTTCAGCGTCACCTCGCTGCTGGTCTCGTTCCTGGGTGCGGTCATCTTGCTGGCCATCGTCAACCTGCTGCGCCGCGGCAAGGCGCGCTGAGCCGGATCACCCCACGAACCAACGCCGAGGCGTTGGTTTTTTTGCGCCGCGAATGGCTGAGAACAGCAATGCGCACCCGCCCCATGGCCACCGTCCTGCTCAGCTGCACCGCAAGCTTGCTCGTCGTGTTTATCACGATCAATTTCTGCCGAGCGAGAAGAAGATCGAGCAGCAGCTCGAGCGCCAGTACGACCTCGACGACGCCCAGTTCCGGCGCTCGCTCGGCGTGCTGCTGGGCCCGCCTATCCTGGACGGCAACGTTCAGCCTGTGGCACATGCAGCATGTGGACCACGCCGACAAGCTGCCGAAGGAAATGGGCGTCGAGTAAGCGCACTGCCCCAAACAAGAAGCCACGCGGCCCTGGCGGGCGCGCGCTTTTTCGCCCTCATTCCCGGGCTCGGCGCCCCCCCTTGGCGGGAACGACCATCAAGCGCTGTGGTTCAATCGCGAATTGCGCATGCCGTAGATGAAGTAGATCAGGATCGCCACCGTCATCCAGATGAAGAACACATGGTAGGTGGTGCGCGACAAGTCCTTCATGATGTACAGGCAGGCCGCGATACTCAAGACCGGCACCAGGTAAGGACCGAACGGCACGCGGAAGCCCTTGGTCAGCGCCTCGCCCTCCTTGTGGCGCATCACCGGCACCGCGATCGCGACCACGATGAAGGCGGTCAGCGTGCCCATGCTGACCATATCCCACAGGAAGGTCGAATCGACCAGCCCCGCCACCAACCCCACCACCACGCATACGATCAGGGTATTGCTGACCGGCGCCAGGGTGCGCGGGCTGACCTTCTGGAAGGTCTTCGGGATCAGGCCGTCCCGGCTGATGGCATACAGGATGCGGGTCTGCCCATAAATCGTCACCAGCGTCACGCTGAACACCGAAATCACCGCGCCGGCCGACAGCACCAGCGCCGGCCACGCACGCCCGGTCACGTTCTGCAGGATCACCGACAGGCCGGCCTCCTGGCCTTCGAACAGGCGCGCCGGCTGGGCGCCCAGCGCGGCCATCGCCACCAGCAGGTAGAACACGGTGACGATCACCAGCGCCGCCAGGATCCCGATCGGCACGTTGCGGGTCGGGTCCTTGACTTCCTCGCCCGCGGTCGCGATCGTATCGAGTCCGATGAAGGAGAAGAACACGGTGCCCGCGGCCGCCGTCACG
>DASRXO010000172.1:0-6253 GCA_035654095.1 Telluria sp. | reverse complement strand
GCCAGCACACGGCGCTGGTCATCGACGCCTCCAACCTGCCCGTCGGCAGCAAGCTGGTGTTGAACTCGGTGGACTTCGCCGCCATCGTCGGCGCCGTCAGTGTCACCGGCAACACCCCCGGCCAGATCCTGACCGGTGATGCCGCCAGCCAGCAGTTCACGGTGGCCTCGGGCACCGGCAGCTCGGTGTTCTCCGGCGGCGGCGACGACCGCCTGCTCTTCAATTCGCCGGCGACATCGACGGCCCATGCTCTGCGCGCCATGGCTGCGATCACGGCCGACACCACCACTATCCTGCACGGCGGCGCGGGTAACGATAGCGCCGTCTTTAACGGCGCCAGCTCGGACTACACGGTGGAGCAGCACGAAAGCTATGTGCTGGTCACCGCCAAGGCACAGCCGACGCAGCACGCGCTGCTGGTTAACGTCGAGAGCCTGACCTTCAGCGACACCACGGTGACCGTCGAAACCAGCGACGCCCAAAGCGCGCTGGCCGGCCTGTATCAGAGCGTGCTGGGCCGCCAGGCCGACTACCAGGGCTTCGACTTCTGGGCGCGCGCGGAAACGGCCGGCGTCAGCCTGGGCGACATTGCGCTGGCGATGATCAGCTCCAAGGAATCGCAGGGCTCGCACACGATGGTGTTCAACGGCGACAACACGCACGACTTGCAACTGCTGTACCAGGACATCTTCAACCGCGCCGGCGATGCCGCGGGCCTGGCCTTCTGGGGCAACGCCATGGCACACGGCGTGACGCTGGAGCATATTGCGAATGAGTTCGTGCATGCGCAGGAAATGGAACAGCACAAGATCGTCGCCCAGAATTGGGACTTCCTGGTCGTGTGATGAACCGAAGCTCGGACTTTCATCGGCAGGACCAATCCCTGTCGAGGGCCGGCCGGCTCGTCTAGCGCGCGCCGTCCGCCAGCTCGATCGCCGCGTCGCGTCCGATGTAAGGCACGTAACGGAAGTCGCGGATCGCGGCGACCTGGCCGTCGGCGGTGGTGAGCTCGATGAAGTAGGCGGGGCGTGCATCGTCCGCGTGGTGGAAGGCCGCCACCACCTCCTGGCCGTCCAGCCAGGCGGCTGCGAAGCGCCAGTTCGTGATCTTGGCGTAGTTGGAAAAATAGTGGCTGACGTTGGTCCGCCCGCTGCGCTTTTCGCGCGACACCAGATCCAGCTTGACGTCGTCGGCCAGCATCGCACGCACGCCGTCCCAATCGCGGGCATTGAACAGCGCGACATAACGCGCAAGGACCGGCGATGGCGCGTGCAGGGGCGGCATCGCATGCGGCGCCTCGGACAGGTCGCGCAAGTGAGTGCGTCCGCGGTTAAGCGCCGCCTTGATCGCCGGGATGCTCAGTTGCAGCAGCTCGCCGATTTCCTCCAGCGAGTGGTCCAGCACATCTTTCAGGATGACGCAGCTGCGCTGCACGGGCGGCAGCAGCACGAAGCGCGCAATCGCCGCGTTGACCGCCTGGTTGCGCCCAAGCGCGTCCTCGGGGCTGAGGCCATCCTCGTCGACCAGGTCGAAGGTGTCGGCCAGCGGCTCGCCCATGCGCCGCTCGTAGCTGCGCAAGTGGTCGAGCGCGCGGTTGTGCGCGATGCGGAACAGCCAGGAACGCATCGAGGGCAGCTGCTTCAACTCGGACAATTCGTAGTAGGCGTGGGCCAGCGCCTCCTGCACGATATCTTCGCCCTGGGCGACCGAGCCGACCATGCGCGCGCAATAGCGGTGCAGTTGCGGGCGCACTTCCTCCACCATCGCAAGGAAGCGCTTGCGGCCCTCATGCAGCGCCTGCAGTATCTCGTCATTTTCCAAAGATGCCATACGATCCGATCTCGCTTAGTTCGACAGACAGGGGCC
Source organism: Telluria sp. (assembly GCA_035654095.1). Taxonomy (GTDB): domain Bacteria; phylum Pseudomonadota; class Gammaproteobacteria; order Burkholderiales; family Burkholderiaceae_D; genus Telluria_A. The sequence continues at coordinate 4,387 of DASRXO010000172.1, read as the reverse complement.
GTTCCTCGCAACGGTCTCTTATCCCCGCGATGAAGGCCCTGAACGCCGGCAGGCCGAGCAAGGAATCTTCGCCGCCGCCTTCTTGCGACACGATATGAACAAAGCTTACACCATCGTCGAGCTTGAAAGAGGCGTAGCGCAGGGCGGCCGGCCGCTCGCGGTGGAGCTGTTCGAACACCTTCGCAATGTATGCCTCGTTCTCCGCCGCGCGGCCGGGCTTGACCGTATAACGCACCATTGTTTTCTTCATCATAAGCTCCTGATCAGGGTTAATCGTATGCCTTAGACGAGTGGGGAGCGCAAAAGGATGCGCGATGAGTTTTCGCGCCGTGCGCCGGATTGCGCTTTGCTGACGCTATTGGCCGCCGATCGCAAGCAGAATGAACACCAGCACCAGCATTATCCCGAGGATAAGCGCGAGGGCATTGCCGGTTTTGCTTCCCCGCGGGATCGGGCTTTGCTCGGCGGATGCGCCGCTGTTCTTGATGCGAAACAGCGTGGCCAAGCCGGACCCGATCGCCGACCCGATCGCGACGAAGAACATCACGCTCAGCAGCACTGAGGTGGCCAGCAGGATCAGGTAGGCCGTCGTTTCGTGGCCGAGGCGGCTGGCTATCCAGGCGGACGCAATCAGGATGACGAGGACCACGGCAGCGAGCCATCCAGAGATCTTCTTTTTCTGCGGCCACCGCGCGCGAACAACGCCATAAACGCCGCCCACGAACAGCAGGCCAAAGAGGGCGAGGTAGCCACGGTCCATCAAATTTCCTTTTCAGGCATGCGGGCATCGTCACGTGCTGTCCACGGTCTTGACCATGTCGCGATGCTCGTCGGGCATTTGAATTTGCGTTGCCGTCGCGCTGATGCTAAGCGCCATTCGCAGACGGCATTTGTGCAGCGGGCACAGCATAACAGGCGACAAGCGCTCCGGCGCGGCAGATCGATGCGAACTGCCGCGCCGACGCGCCAATCAGGCGACGATCAGGGTCACGTCGATATTGCCGCGCGTCGCGTTCGAGTAAGGGCAGACCTGGTGCGCCGCGGCGACCAGTTGCTCGGCCACCTCGCGCGCCACGCCGGGCAGCGAGATCGTCAGCGTCACTTCGATGCCGAAGCCGCCCGGGATCTGGCCGATGCCGACGTCCGCCACGATCGAGGTGTCGGCCGGGACGCTGATCTTTTGCTGGCCGCCGACGAATTTGAGCGCGCCGATGAAGCAGGCCGAATAGCCGGCCGCGAACAACTGCTCCGGATTGGTGCCGGTCTCGCCGCTGCCGCCGAGTTCCTTGGGCGTGGTCAGGGCGACGTCCAGCACGCCGGTGCTGGAGACGGAACGGCCATCGCGGCCGCCGGTGGAGGTGGCGCGTGCGCGGTACAGGACTTGTGGGATCGACATGATGAATTCCTTTCAGTTAAAGTTTGTGTGATAAATAATTGTGTGCAACTTATGTGGGCGCTCGCTGATGCTTGCCGCCGTCGCCCAGTGATTCCACTATACTTTGCGCGCTAAATAATTGCAAGCGATTTGTTATGCGCAGGGCGCCGGTTGGCAAGAATCTCGACGTTTCGCGGCAAAACCGCCTAGAATCTCTCCTTTCGCGACTCAGGCCGGCACCGAAGCAAGCTCAATGAAACCACAAGCAATCGTCACCATCGTTTCGAACAATTACCTGCACTACGCGCGTACCCTGATGCGCAGCGTCGCCGAGCACCATCCGGACGCGGCGCGCTACTGCGTGATCGTCGACCGCGACCCGGCCCCCGCGGCGGCGTTGGCGGAGGAGTTCGAGGCGCTGCCGCTGACCAGCCTCGGCCTGCCGTTCGGCGACGAATTCACCTTCCAGTACACGATCCTCGAATTGAACACCGCCGTCAAGCCCTGGGCCATGCAGCACCTGCTCGAGCTGGGCCACCGCGAAGTGCTCTACATCGACCCGGACATCCGCCTGTACCGCGCACTGACCGAGGTCGGCGCGCTGCTGGCGAACGGCGCGAGCGTCGTGCTCACGCCGCACATGCTGGCGCCGTATGGCGACGCGTTGCATCCGACCGAACGCGAAATCCGCGTCGCCGGCACCTATAACCTGGGCTTTTGCGCGGTCGCCGACCGCCCGGCCACGCGCCAGTTCCTGCGCTGGTGGCAGGGCAAGCTCGAACGCGATTGCGTGGTCGATGTCGCCAACGGCATCTTCGTCGACCAGAGCTGGGTCGACCTCGTGCCCGGCCTGTTCGACGGCGTGGAGATCCTGCGCCATCCCGGCTACAACGTCGCCTACTGGAACCTGGCGCAGCGCGAGGTGGCGGCCGACGGCGAGCAGCGCTACCTGGTCAACGGCCAGCCGCTGGCGTTCTTCCATTACAGCGGCATCAATCCGCAAGATCCGCAGCCGATCTCGAAGCACCAGGACCGGCACACTCTCGATTCGGTCGGCGCCGCGGTGCGCGCGCTGTTCCTTGCCTATTGCGAGGAAGTGAACGCGAACGGCCAGGCGGCATATTGCGGCCTGCCTTACGGTTACGGCAGCTTCGACGACGGCAGCCCGATACCGGGCTTTGTGCGCGCGCGCTTTCGCACCAGCCCGGCCTTGCGCGCGGTCGCCGCGGGCAAGCCCTTCGATTCCCCGCACCTGGCCCGCAGCCGGGCCTTCATCGGGCCCGCGCGGCTGGCGGCGCTGTACACCTATTTCCTCGGACGGCCCGCCGAACCGGGCGCGCTCCAGCAGTCGGGCGACGCCTGCGCCGGCTTCGCGCGCTACCTGCGGGTCGCCGCCGGCATCGGCTTGTCGGCCGAGAGCCGGCGCCGCCCCGGCTGGCAGCTGCGCCTGCTGCTGTGGCCCTTCGCGAGCGCCGGCGCCGCCTCGCATCCGGTGCCGGCCGAGAGCGCGAAGCCGCTGCCGCGCGCAAGCGCTGCGCCCGCCGCGAGCACCCAGGGCGGCGCGGTGACGACGCGCACGCCGGGCGGCCAGCCGGGCATCAACCTGGTCGGCTACGTCGCCGCCGAATTGGGCGTCGGCGAAGCGGCGCGCTCGCTGGCGCGCGCCTGCCTCGCGGTCGGCGTGCCGTATTCGGTGGTCGACGTCGGCTACCAGTCGTCCAATCTGCAGCGCGATACGCAGGCGCTGGCCGGCGCGTCCAGCGAGCGCTTCCCGATCGACCTGTGGTACGTGAACGCCGACCAGACGCCGGCCACCGGCGCCTTCCTCGCGTCGAAGGGACTCGAGAGCCGCTACAAGATCGGCTTCTGGCATTGGGAGCAGCCGGTGTTCCCGCAGGCGCACCTCGGCGCGTTCGCGCTGGTCGACGAAGTCTGGGTGCCGTCGAACTTCGTGCGCGACGCGGTCGCCGCGGTGTCGCCGGTGCCGGTGGTGGTGATCCCGCACGCGCTGCAGTTCGCGGCCACGCCCGGCATCCGGCGCGCCGCATTCGGGCTGCCCGAGGATAAGCTGCTGGCGCTGGTGATGTACGACTTCCACTCCTACCAGTACCGCAAGAATCCGCAGGCGGCGATCGCCGCCTTCCGCCAGGCCGCCGCCGGCCGCGCCGACGCCATGCTGGTGGTGAAGACCATCAACGGCAAGCACCATCCCGAAGCGGAAGCCGAGCTGCGCGCCGGGCTGGCCAGCCTGCCGCACGCGGTCGTGATCGACACCTTCCTGACCCGCCAGCAGACCTGGGACCTGCAGTCGTGCTGCGACATGCTGGTGTCGCTGCACCGCGCCGAAGGTTTCGGCCTGGCGCCGGCCGAGATGATGTACCTCGGTAAGCCGGTGGTGGCGACCGGCTGGTCGGCGAACACCGACTTCATGAACCACGAGAACTCGATGCCGGTGGACTTCGTGCTGGAGCCGCTGGCCGAGACCATCGGCGCCTATCCCGCCGGTCCGCTGTGGGCCGAAGCGGACATCGGCCACGCCGCCGACTGCATCCGCCGGCTGCTGGACGACGCCGCCCTGCGCGAGCGCATCGGCCAGCGCGCCGCGCGCGACATCCGGCGCCAGCTCGATCCCGAGGCGGTGGGCAAGCTGGTCGCCGGCCGCCTGAACGCGATCGCCCACTGGCGCCCGGAATTGCGCTAGTCCGGCCGGAGGCAACCATGACCCAGCCCCGCATCAACCGGCAGATGGCGCTCAGCGTGGAGCACGGCCTGTACATGCAGCGCAGCGCCGGCACGCGCAGGGCCGCGGTCTACCTCGCGGCCTACGGCGTCCCGGTCGAGGTGGCGCTGCGCGTGCTGACCACGCCGCAGCGGCGCGACATGCGGGCGGTGCTGGCGGCGCCGCCGTCGTGGCAGGAGATCATCGGCGCCGCCGGCCCGACCTACGGCGACCCGACCAACTTGCGCGCGACCGGCTAGGCCAGCGCCACCAGCGTGCCGCCCTGGGTCCGG
>DASRXO010000171.1:0-3620 GCA_035654095.1 Telluria sp. | reverse complement strand
AAAATGGCTGGGTTCGCTTGTTCGGAGTCAAGGCCAGGCGCGGGCTTGTCGGCCATCATCGCAGGGTGACGCCGCCCCGGAGGAGCCGTGATACGGATTTTCAATCACTACGTTTCCAAAATGGCATTCATCCTGCTGTTGCTGGAACTGCTGATGCTGCTGGCCTCGGCGGCGCTGGCGTCGGCGCTGTGGTTTTCCGACGGCCTCGGCCATTTCCGCGCCGACAACCTCTACCTGTCCTCCCTGACCTTCGCGCTGGTGATCATCTTCAGCATGAGCGCGCTCGGCATGTACCAGCACGGCGCGCGCGAGGGCCTGCGCACCACCCTGATCCGTATCATGCCCTCGTTCGCGCTCGGCTTCGCGCTGCTCAGCGCCCTGATCGCGGTGCGGCCCGAGATCTATTTCGGGCGCGGCATCAGCAGCGTGATCTTCGCGCTGGGCGCCACCGGCGTGGTGCTGACCCGGCTGGTAGTGTTCAAGTCGGCCGAATCGGCGCTGCTCGAGGCGCGCCTGATCTTCGTGGGCGGCGGCGCGCTGGCACGCGAATGCATGGCGCTGGCGGGCAGCAAATTCGGCTTCCACCAGTTCCAGGTGGTCGGCTGCGTGCCGGTGCCGGGCGAGGAGACCTGCGTGCCCGACGCCCAACTGCTGCCGGTCGGCGAGTCGCTGCTGGTGATGGCCCAGCGCTACGAGGCCAGCGAGATCGTGGTCACGCTCAGCAACCGGCGCGGCAGCGCCTTCCCGATCCGCGAGCTGCTCGAATGCGCGCTGGGCGGCGTCAAGGTGATCGACGCCGCCACCTTCTTCGAGCGCGAGGCCTGCCAGATCCGCATCGATTCGCTGCAGCCGAGCTACCTGATCTTCGGCGGCGGCTTCGACCAGGGCTTCGTGCGCGCCAGCTCCAAGCGCATCTTCGACCTGCTGGCCAGCACCCTGATCACGCTGATCACGCTGCCGCTGATGCTGGCCACCGCGATCGCGATCGTGCTGGAAGACGGCGGCCCGGTGTTCTACCAGCAGGAGCGGGTGGGGCGCGACGGCCGCATCTTCAGCGTGCTCAAATTCCGCAGCATGCGCAAGGACGCCGAAAAGGGCGGGCCGCCCACCTGGTGCGCCGCCAACGACCCGCGCGTGACGCGCGTCGGCCAGGTGCTGCGTACCCTGCGCATCGATGAACTGCCGCAGATGCTCAATGTGTTCAAGGGCGAGATGAGCTTCGTCGGGCCGCGCCCGGAGCGCGCCTATTTCGTCGAGAAGTTGAGCCGCAAGGTCTCCTACTACAACGTCCGCCACAGCATCAAGCCGGGCATCACCGGGCTGGCCCAGGTGCGCTACCAGTACGGCGCCTCGGTCGACGACGCCATCCAGAAACTGCAGTACGACCTGTACTACGTGAAGAACAACAGCCTGTTCCTCGACCTCCTGATCCTGATCGACACGGTGCAGGTGGTCTTGTCCGGCAAGGGCAGCCGCTGATGCTCAACGATGGAGAAACGCGATGGCAAAGAAGAAGCTGTTGGTGATCGAAGACGACCCGGGCCTGCAAAAGCAGCTGCGCTGGAGCTTCGACGCCTATGACGTGCAGGTCGCCGGCGACCGCGAGAGCGCACTGGCGCAGGTGCGCCGCCACCAGCCGGCGGTGGTCACCATGGACCTCGGCCTGCCGCCCGATCCGGACGGCGCTTGCGAGGGCCTGGCCACCTTGCAGCAGCTGCTGGCGCAGGCGCCCGACACCAAGGTGATCGTCTTGTCCGGCAACCAGGACCGCGGTAATGCGCTCAAGGCGATCGGCATGGGCGCCTACGATTTCCACCAAAAGCCGTTCGACGCCGACACGCTCGGGCTGGTGGTGGAACGCGCCTTCTACCTGCACGGGATGCAGCAGGAGCATGGCCGCATGCTGCAGATCCAGGCCGATTCGCCGCTGGCCGGCATCGTCACGCGCGACGCCGGCATGCTGCGCCTGTGCCGCGACGTCGAGCGCGTGGCGCCGTCCTCGGCCACCGTCATGCTGCAGGGCGACTCGGGCAGCGGCAAGGAGCTGATCGCGCGTGCGCTGCACAAGATGGGCGGGCGCCACGCCTACCGCTTCGTCGCGATCAACTGCGCCGCGATCCCGGCCGACCTGCTCGAGAGCGAGTTGTTCGGCCACGAGAAGGGCGCTTTCACCGGCGCCGGCCAGCAGACCCTCGGCAAGATCGAGATGGCGCACGGCGGCACCTTCTTCCTCGACGAGGTGGGCGACATGGCGCTGGCCCTGCAGGCCAAGCTGCTGCGCTTCTTGCAGGAGCGCGTGATCGAGCGCATCGGCGGGCGTACCGAGATCCCGATCGACGTGCGCATCGTGTGCGCCACCCACCAGGATTTGCAGGCGCTGGTCAAGGCCGGGCGCTTTCGCGAGGACCTGTACTACCGCCTCAGCGAGATCGTGCTGGCGATTCCGCCGCTGCGCGAACGGGCCGGCGACGCCGCCCTGCTGGCGCACCATTTCAAGAACCGCTACTGCGTGAGCGAAGGCCGGCCCTCGGCCAGCTTCAGCGAGGACGCGCTGATCGCGATCGAGGAGTATGGCTGGCCGGGCAATGTGCGCGAGCTGGAGAACTGCATCAAGCGCGCCGTGATCATGAGCGACGGTCCGCAGATCCGCGCATGCGACCTGGGACTGCCGGCCGTGCCCGAAGGCGAGGCGCCGGTCAACCTGCGTCACGCGCGCGACGCCGCCGAATACCGCGTGATGGTGATGGCGCTGGCGCGCGCCGACGGCAATATCGCCAAGGCGGCCGAGCTGCTGGGCGTCAGCCGGCCCACCGTCTACGACCTGATGCACTATCACGGCATCCGGGCTTAGGGCCGGCGCCGGTCACCACGACATGATCCAGTTGGCGCTGGCGGTGGCCACCTCGTCGCGCCACTCGCGGCTGGCGAAGGTGTGGTTGGCGGCCGGGACGTCGACCCGGCGGCATTTGAGCTCGTGCTTTTCCATCAGGCGGGCGAATTCGCGCGCGGTCAGGTCGTCGCCGCTCAGCACCACCAGCACCCGGCCCTCGAAGCAGGACAAGCTGGCCAGCACCCGCTGCGGCAGCGAGGCGCGGCGGTCGGCGGCGGCCAAGCGCATGTTGTGGCGCAGCGCGGCGGCGCTGGCCGCGAAGTCGAGATTGCCGGTGGCGACTTTTTTCCAGAATGCGACTTCGCCAAGGCGGCCAAGATAGTAATGGCGCAGCATTGCGCGCGCCGCCCCTTCCGGCGTGCGGATCCAGGGATTGAGCAGCACCAGGCCGGTGACCCGTTCGTCGGTGTGGGCATAGAAGGCGGCGGCGGTGGCGGCGTCGCACAGGCCGCAGATCACGACCTCCTTCATCTCCGGCATCTGCATGAAGAATTCCTTCATGGCGGCGCGGATGTCGTCGTCGATCGCGTCGAAGCCGCGCGGCTCGCCGTCGCTGTCGCCCATGCCGCGGCGGTCGAAGCGCATGACGGGTATGCCGCGCCCGGCCAGCATGCGCGCCAGCAGGGTGAACTGGCGGTGCGCGCCGACCCGATATTGCGGACCGCCGGTGATCACCAGCACGCCGCGCTCCAGCGGGCGCTCCGGCACGTCGACGATGCCAACCAGCCCG
>DASRXO010000170.1:0-3480 GCA_035654095.1 Telluria sp. | reverse complement strand
ATCTGGGGCAATCCGGAGCGCTTCAAGGCCAGCTACTTCCCGGACGAGCTGGGCGGTACTTACTATCTGGCCGGCGACGGCGCGATCCGCAACAAGGACAGCGGCTACTTCACGATCACCGGCCGCATCGACGACGTGCTGAACGTGTCGGGCCACCGCATGGGCACGATGGAGATCGAATCGGCGCTGGTGGCCAACCCGCTGGTGGCCGAGGCCGCGGTGGTCGGCAAGCCGGACGACACGACCGGCGAATCGATCTGCGCGTTCGTCGTGCTCAAGCAGGCGCGGCCGACCGGCGAGGAGGCCAAGAAGCTGGCGCTCGAGTTGCGCAACTGGGTCGCCAAGGAAATCGGGCCGATCGCCAAGCCGAAGGAAATCCGTTTCGGCGACAATCTGCCGAAGACGCGCTCGGGCAAGATCATGCGGCGTTTGCTGCGCGTGCTGGCCAAGGGCGAGGTGATTACGCAGGATGTGTCGACGCTGGAAAACCCGGCGATTCTGGAGCAGCTCAAGGAGGCGTCCTGAGCGAAAATCTTGGTACTCTCGGGAATCTTTGCTATAATTTGCGGCTTCGTGAAAGCGAAGCTGCCGTAGCAGATGCAGGAGAGATGGATGAGTGGTTGAAGTCGCACGCCTGGAAAGCGTGTATAGGTTCATAGCCTATCCGGGGTTCGAATCCCCGTCTCTCCGCCAGGAAACAAATGAAAAAGCCGCCTTTTTGGGCGGCTTTTTCATTTGTTTCCTGGCGGAGAGAAGCAGGGCGCCTGCGCGCCCTGCGCCGGGGATTCGAAGCTTTGCGCGTACTCGCGCAAAGGCGGCCTGCGGAACGTAGGCGAATCCCCACTTTGCCGCCGCTGCGCGGCGGCTTCGCGCGCCGAGGGCGCGCGTTCCACGCCTGACCAGACGGCCGCCCGCAGGGCGGCCGTTGCATTTATTGCCGAGAGGAGATAATCGATATCTTAGGTGAGCAGCCTGGATAGGCTATGAACCTATACGCGATCCAATCAGACAATCTACGGCGCGCCGCCGAAGGATCCGCAACCAGGGTCTTGGCGGCAGTCCATGCGTCCAACGATACGTCAGCATGTAAGCTGCCTTATTCTGTCGCGCCAATGCTGAGGCTGTGTCTGAATGTCGGCACCGACCCCGCCGCCGACCCCTCGGCGCCATGGCTGGCGCCCCAGGTGCGCACGCGGCGCTGCAGGGTGCGCAGCAGCGCGTCATCGTATTTCCCTGGATGGCGCCGTTGCACTTCCTCCAGCAGCGTCGTGGCCGTCAGCGCCGGCGACGCTTCCAGCATCGGTACGATCTCGCTATGCCAGACCGCTTCGAACGGATCGGCGCGGGTGCGCCACGTACGTGCATCGCGTTGCGACGGCAATGCTACTTTACCGTCGAGCCGGCGCGCGGAGCGCACGCTGATGCCGGCCTTGGCGGCGGCGACTTCCTGCCCGTGACTGGTTCTGAGTTTCTTGTAGATGCCCACTTGGTGATCCCCAATGCGTTTGCCGGCCACTCGTCGTCTCCCCAGCTCCATGCTGAATGAGACAACTGTAAACCTCGCTTCCGCACCGGGCCGGTTTCAGGTGATAAACCGGCCAAGATAGTTGTCGTCTACCGGCCAAGATAATTGTCGCTCACCAGCCAGCGCGTAAACTGCCTTTTTTTGTCTCGCCAACGCTGAGGCCGTGTCTGAATGTCGGCACCGACCTGCTGCCGCCGGTCGCGGTGGACGGCTGGTGAGTTGAATGGCGCCGAAGTTTGACTTTGAGTCGATAATGGTCTTTAAACAGCTCAAAAAATGAGTCGTTAGTGGGCCGCCAGCAGCCGTCAAGGTCGGTGCCAACATTCAGACATGTGTTCAACGCGGGAGCGGGTAAACTGCTTCAGGCTGTACTCACCAGCGATGAGGTCGTGTCTGAATGTCGGCACCGACCCTGGCGCCGACCCTGGCGCCCCTTAGTACACGAACTGGGCATTGACCTTTAGGATAGTAGCGCCCTGTTAAACGAGCGGTGAAAGCGATTTGAGGCGTTTTCTCGCTTTTGTCAGCTCATTTTATGAGTTGAATACTTGTCTTGGTCCAACTTTGAGTCGATAATTGCGGTTAAACGACTCAAAAAATGAGTCGATAATGTGCTATATTTGCCTCATTCTCCCGCTCCGCCTATCGTATGAAAACCCGCCGCCTTATCTGGCAAGACCTGAACTGGCCGAAACTGCACTACGACGTCGCGCTGGTCGGTGCCGAAATTGCACGCGCCCGGCGTGCCCAAGGTGTGGTTGAAGGGAAGCTTGCCGGACTCGGTGTCGACCAAGGTACGACACTCGTCGCCGAAGCCTGGAGCCAGGAGGCGGTCGCAACGGCAGCGATCGAAGGCGAGCGGCTGGACTTGTTGGCTGTGCGATCCTCGGTCGCTCGGCGCCTTGGCATCGGTATGGAAAAGGGGCCCAATGTCCCCAGGCATATCGATGGCCTGCTCGACATCATGGACGACGCCGTCAACAAGGCAGCCGACCCGCTGACCCATGAGCGGCTGCAAGCCTGGCAAGCCGCCTTATTCCCCACCGGCTTTTCGGGCATGGCCAAAATCCTGGTGGGCGCCTATCGCGTGCATGCAGAGCCGATGCAAATTGTCAGTGGTCGCATAGGCCGCGAGCAAGTGCACTTCGAAGCGCCACCGTCCTCCCGGGTGCCCGCCGACATGGATGCATTTCTTGACTGGTTCAATGCGCCGACCGAAGGGGACAGCTTGGTGCAGGCCGCGCTCGCTCACCTGTGGTTTGAAACCATCCACCCATTTGAAGACGGGAATGGACGCGTTGGCCGCGTAATCATCGACCTCGTACTCGCGCGCGACAGCGGTGAGGCGAGCCGGCTGATGCGCATTTCGCAGCGTCTGCTGGAAAGCCGTGACGACTACTACAGCGAGCTGGAACGCGCCCAGCACGGACCGCTCGATGTGACGCAGTGGGTCATGTGGTTCATCGCACAGGTGCGCGTCGCGTGCGAGGAAGCATCGGTCGTTATCGACCAGTCTTTGGAAAAGGCGCGGTTTTGGCATGCGCATCAGGACAAGGAGCTATCGCCCCGACAACGCAAGATGCTCAATGTACTGCTCGACGCCGGCCCTGGCGGTTTCGAGGGCGGCATGAGCACGAAGAAATACGAGAGCTTGACGGGCGCCTCGCGTGCGACCTCATCGCGCGACTTGACCGAGCTCGAACACAACGGTCTCTTGCTGCGTGTTGGAAGCGGCCGTTCGACCCGGTACTGCCTTGCGATCCTTGGGTGGGACAAGCAGTCGCGGTAGGCTGTGCTCAGTATGGGTTCCCGCGTGCGCGCACTAGTGTCCGGAATAATTTTATTGACATCGGGATCAGAAGAGGCATGGTTGCATTTCCGCCAAAGTCCTAGCCTCTTCGTTTCGTCGCCATCTTCGCGCACGAGCTTCTTTTGTCTCGATGCGTTGAAATAGG
>DASRXO010000169.1:0-2854 GCA_035654095.1 Telluria sp. | reverse complement strand
CCACCAGCACCAGGGTCCCGCTGACGGTGGCGAACGGCCCGTTGCGCCAACTGCGCCAGGTGTTGCCGCCGCGCTGGAGGATCACCGTGCGTTCGGTGTCGCCGTACTGGCCCAGGAAGTGGCGGTCCACGTGCACCTTGCCCGATTCGAGCGACGACAAGCCCTGTTCCGCCACGTCCTTCTCGGTTTGCAGCAGGGTCTGTTCTTCCGGCGTGGCCGGCGGCGCGTTCTTGTTCGGCACCCCGGCCCAGGCCGGCGTCATGAGCAGCACGGCCAGCAACAGCAACAGCCACGTCATTCCCGCGCAGGCGGGAAGCCATGCTGAGTGCTTGGGCGACGCGGTATAGATTCCCGCCTGCGCGGGAATGACGGTATCAGCTCGCATGCCATCGCTCCTTATGGTTTCGCCCGGTTGTACTCGTTCTGGCCGAGGTTGCGGTCGGAGATCGCCGCATTCCATGCCAGCTTGTCGCCGTGGAATTTGTACTGCGCCTGCAAGTTGTCGCGCTTGCCCGCGTAGGCGCCGTCCGCGTAAGGCGGATTCTGGTCGACTTCGAGGCAGGCGCTCAGCAGCATCGGCAGCAGCGCGGCCGCAATCAGTTTGAGTGGTTTCATGTCTGCTGCTTCTTGGTGACGTTCTGGGTCTGGTCGAGACGCTGGTTCTCGCGCGGGCCGTCGCCCTTGCTCTCGATCTTCTTGTTGCGGTCGTAGGCGATGTCCCAGCCCCACAACTCGGGGCCGTAGCCGCGCGTATCGACCCGCTGGCGGTAGATGTCGGCGATCAGGTTGGCCTCGCCGCCGAGCAGCGCCTTGGTGCCGCACTGCTCGGCGCAGGCCGGCAGCTTGCCTTCCGAAATGCGGTTGCGGCCGTACTTCTTGAACTCGGCTTCGGAATTGTCTTCCTCCGGCCCGCCGGCGCAGAAAGTGCACTTGTCCATCTTGCCGCGATGGTTGAACAGGCCGGTGGCCGGGAACTGCGGCGCGCCGAACGGGCAGGCGTACGAGCAGTAGCCGCAGCCGATGCACTGGTCCTTGTCGTGCAGCACGATGCCGTCTTCGGTGTGGTAGATGCAGTTGGTAGGGCACACCGCCATACAGGGCGCGTCGGTGCAGTGCATGCAGGCGACCGAGATCGAATGCTCGCCCGGCACGCCGTCGTTGATGGTCACCACGCGGCGGCGGTTCACGCCCCACGGGGTTTCATTCTCGTTCTTGCAGGCGGTCACGCAACCGTTGCAGTCGATGCAGCGCTCGGTGTCGCATATGAACTTCATCCTTGCGGCCATCTGTCTCTCCCTTTTTTATGCGCCGACCAGCCGGCACAAGGACACCTTGGTTTCCTGCATCATCGTCACCGCGTCGTAGCCGTAGGTCCAGCCGGTGTTGACGGCCTCGCCGCGCACCAACGGGGCCGCGCCTTCCGGATACTGGTGCAGCAAGTCCTCGCCCATCCACCAGCCGCCGAAATGGAAGGGCATCCAGACGATCCCGACCGGCACGCGCGGCGTGACCATCGCCATCATCTTGAGCCGCGCGCCGGACGGCGTCTCGACCCAGAGGTAGCGCCCGTTGGCCGCGCCCACCTGCGCCGCATCGTGCGGATTGACTTCGACGAACATGTTCTGCTGGAGTTCGGCCAGCCAGGGATTCGAGCGCGTCTCGTCGCCGCCGCCTTCGTACTCGACGATGCGGCCCGAGGTCATGATCAGCGGATAGTCTTTCGAGAAATCCTTGGCCTGCACCGTCTTGTACAGGGTCGGCAGGCGCCAGAACGCGGCCTTGTTGTCGTAGGTCGGATACTTGGCGACCAGGTCGCGGCGCGGCGACATCAGCGGCTCGCGATGCACCGGCACCGGGTCGGGGAAATTCCAGACGTTGCAGCGCGCGCGCGCATTGCCGTAGGGCGCGCAGCCGTGCGCGATCACCACCCGGATGATGCCGCCCGAGAGATCGGTCTTCCAGTTCTTGCCTTCGGCCTTGGCCTGCTCGTCCGGCGTCAGGTCGGACCACCAGCCCAGCTTCTTGAGGAACACGTGGTCGAATTCCGGATAACCGGTATCGAGCTCGCTGTCCTTGGTGGTCGAGCCGTCGGCCGCCAGCAGGCTCGCGCCCTGGTAGTCGACGCCCCAATTGGCGCGGAACGGCATGCCGCCTTCGATCACCGGCTTCGACAGGTCGTACAGGATGGGCGTGCCCGGATGCTTCATCTCCGGCGTGCCCCAGCACGGCCACGGCAAGCCGTAGTAATCGCCCTTGCACGGGCCGTCGTCGGCGCGCAGCGTGGTCGGATTGAAGGTGTGCTTGTTGGCCATGTGCAGCTTGAGCCGCTCGGGCGAGCAGCCGGTGTAGCCGATGGTCCAGCACGAACGGTTAATCTCGCGCAGGATGTCTTCGATCACCGGCACCGTGCCCTCGACCTTGATGTTCTTGCACAGCTCGTTCGCAAAGCCGAACTTGCGCGCGAACAGGTACATGATTTCATGGTCGGTCTTCGACTCGAACAGCGGCTGGATGACCTGCTCGCGCCATTGGATGCTGCGGTTCGAGGCGGTCACCGAGCCCGGGGTTTCGAACTGGGTCGCGGCCGGCAGTAAATAGACCCCATCCTGGCGCCCGTGCATCGCCGCGCTCATGGTCGGGTACGGGTCGATCACCACCATCAGGTCGAGCTTTTGCATGGCGGCCTTCATGTCCGGCAGCCGGGTCTGGCTGTTCGGCGCGTGGCCCCAGTACAGCACGGCGCGCAGATTGCTCGGCTGGTCGATGAACTCGTTTTTCTCGAGTACGCCGTCGAACCAGCGCGACACCGTCATGCCGGGCTTTTCCATCAGTTCCTTGGAGCCGTAGCGGCCCT
>DASRXO010000168.1:0-2623 GCA_035654095.1 Telluria sp. | reverse complement strand
AAGCCGGTGACCACCACCTGCTGCATCTCGGCGGCCACGCCGTCTTTCGACTGGCGGGTGGCGGTATCGGGCGCGGCGGGCGCTTCGGCTTGCTGGGCGTGGGCTTGGTTAATCAGGGTCAGCACAGCGAGCGTGACCGAGGAAAGCAGGAACTGCTTATGACTTTTCATGTGTGGGCTCTCTTGTTATCGTTTAAATCCGTCTCCTGGACAGGCCGGCCGTGGACAGCTGCAAAGGCTAGTCATTGAAACAAGAAATGACATCGATGTCAATCGAAATGTTATCGATGTCATTAAATTCGCCACAGCCTGGAAATCTGTCATAATGAATCGGTGAAGTTGTTTCCAATACTAAACAGAGCTTCGAATGGCGGCACATAAGATCGGGATGCGCAAGAGCGAGGCGGGGCTGACGATGGAAGACCTCGCCCGCCTTGCCGGCGTTTCCACGATCACCGTTTCGCGCGCGCTGCGCGACAGTCCGCTGGTGACCGCCCAGACCCGCGAGAAGATCCGCCGCATCGCCGACGAGCAGGGCTACCGCCTGAACCTCAGCGCGCGCAACCTGCGCATGCGGCGCAGTTATTCGGTGGCGGTGGTGGTCGAGATGACGCCGATGAAGGGGCGGCCGATGTCCGACCCGTATCCGCTCGAGCTGCTCGGCGGGATCACCCAGGAACTGACCACGGCCGGCTATAGCGTGGTGCTGACCTCCAAGCAGCTGGCCGACACCGCGCCGGTGCAGGGCGCCGACGGCATGATCCTGCTGGGCCAGGGCTCGCACGGCGAAGCGGTGCGCGCGCTGCAGAAAGCCGGGCTGCCGCTGGTGGTCTGGGGCGCGCCGGAAGCGGGCGCCTCCTATATCGTGGTCGGCAGCGACAACCGCAAGGGCGGCGCCAGCGTGGCCGAGCGCTTCATGGCGCAAGGCCGCCGCAAGCTGATCTTCCTGGGCGACGTCGACCACGCCGAAATCCAGGAACGCTGCGCCGGCTTCATCGACGCGCTGGGCGGCACCGGCACGGTCCACATCATCCGGCCCAAGGCCTTCACTTTCGAGTCGGGTTTCGACAGCGTGTCGGCGGTGCTCAAGAAGAAGGGCAATGTGTTCGACGGCGTGTTCGCCGCCAGCGACTCGCTGGCGATGGGCGCGATCCGCGCGCTGACCGAACACGGCCTGCGGGTGCCGGACGAGGTGTCGGTGATCGGCTACGACGATGCGCCGGGCGCGGCCAGCTTCGTGCCGCCGCTGACCAGCGTGCACCAATACCTGCGCGACGGCGGCGTGCTGCTGGCCAGGAAGATGCTGGGCCTGATCCATGGCGACACGGTCGAGTCCGAAATGCTGCCCACCACCCTGATCGTGCGCCAGACCTGATTTCCCTCCCATCAAATAAATTGACAGTCCAAACCGATTTGAAATAGACTCGCTCGACATCCAAACCGGTTTGAGCTCGAGAAAAGCATATTAAGGACATTGCCGTGCCGCCGCCAGACAGCCTCCCCCACACTTTCCCGCTCGACCCCTGGTGTATCCGCCAGACCGGGTTCGACACCGCCTCGCACTTCTTGCACGAGACCTTGTTCGCGCTCGGCAATGGCTATATCGGCCTGCGCGGCACCGATGAAGAAGGTTACGGCGGCCCGGCCGGCACCTCGCTCGACGGCACTTACCTGAACGGCTTTTACGAGTCCGAGCCGATCGTCTATCCGGAGTCCGCGTTCGGGCTGGCCAAGACCAACCAGTTCATGCTCAACGTGCCGAACGCGAAGGGCATCGAGCTGTGGCTGGACGGCGAGCGCTTCGACCCGCTGCAGGGGACGCTGCATGCCTACGAGCGGGTGCTGGACTTCCGCACCGGGGTCTTGACGCGCACGCTCGACTGGACGTCGCCGGGCGGCAAGCGGATCGCGATACGCAGCCGGCGCGTGGTCTCGTTCACCCACAAGCACCTGTTCGCGATCGAGTACGAACTCACGCCGCTGAATTTTTCGGGCAGCGTGCGCCTGCTGTCGAAGCTCGACGGCGCGGTGCGCAATCTCGAGGCGGGCGACGACCCGCGGGTCGGCTCGGCGGTGTCCGGGCCGGCGCTGGCGCTGGCCGGGGTCGAACAGGACGACGCCTTCGCGGCCATCGCGCAGCGCACCCACAACAGCGGCTTCACGCTGGTCAGCGCGGTCGCCAGCGCGCTGCATGCGGACCATGTGCGCTCCAGCCGCATGCAGGCGGGCGACGCGGCCGGCCAGTGGTTCGAGGTCGAGGCGCGGCAATCGCAGCCGCTGCGGCTGACCAAATTCGGCTGCTATTTTTCGTCGCGCGATTATCCGCGCGACGAACTGATGACGCGCGCGCGCGCCGCGCTGGCGCAGGCGCAAGCGGCCGGCTTCGATGCGCTGTGCGCCGGGCAGGCGCAGTACCTGGCCGCTTTCTGGAGCCAGGCCGACGTCGAGATCGCGGGCGACGACGCGCTCCAGCAGGGCATGCGCTTCAACCAGTTCCACCTGCTGCAATCGGTTGGCCGCGACGGCAAGACAAACATCTCCGCCAAGGGCGTGACGGGCGAGGGCTACGAAGGCCACTATTTCTGGGACCCGGAGATCTACATCTTCCCGTTTTTCCTGTACTC
>DASRXO010000167.1:0-4106 GCA_035654095.1 Telluria sp. | reverse complement strand
CGGCCAATCCCAATCGTCGTCGGCGCCGCGCGGCGCGGCATGGCGGCCGGCCAGCCAGGCGGTCCGGTGCACCGGACCGCCTGGCTGGCCGGCCGCCATGCCGCGCCGCGCGGCGCCGACGACGATTGGGATTGGCCGCCCTACGCGATCCCGCTGCCGCCCGAGCTGCCGTCCGCCGTGTACATCGCGCATCTCGAAGAGCCGGACGCGGCGCCGCCTTCGCTGGCGATGGACAGCGCCGCCGCCCTGTTCGTGGTGCACGGCAAAGGCCGCAGCAAGCTGCTCTACAAACTGCCGATCGCGACCTACCAGGCCTACAACCACAGCGGCGGCGGCTGCTATTACAACAACCCGCCGCGCTCGCTGTCGCCGCCCGGCGCCAAAGTCTCGCTGCGGCGGCCCGGCGGCGGCATCGGCGGCCAGACCTGGGGCGCGGCCGACTACTACGACGCCAGCTCGCCGCGCCAGACCTTCGCGCACTGGGACGCGCCCTTCATCCGCTGGCTGCTGCAAGCCGGCTACCGGCCCGAGTTCTGCACCGACCTCGACATCCATCGCGATCCCTCGCTGTGCGGGCGCTACCGGCTGCTGGTCAGCGCCGGCCATGACGAGTACTGGAGCGAGACCACGCGCAACCGGGTCGAAGGCTTCGTCAGCGGCGGCGGCAATGTCGCCTTCTTTGCCGGCAACCTGTGCTGGTGGCGGGTCCATTACGCCGACGACGGCGCGGCCATGGTCTGCCATCAGGGCGGGCCGGACGGCGCGCTCGACCACTGGTGGCCGGCCAGCGGCGCGCATCGTCCCGAGGATGGGCTGGCCGGCGTCAGCTACCGCCACGGCGGCGGCTGGTGGGACGGTCCGC
This sequence comes from Telluria sp., assembly GCA_035654095.1. GTDB lineage: Bacteria > Pseudomonadota > Gammaproteobacteria > Burkholderiales > Burkholderiaceae_D > Telluria_A. The sequence continues at coordinate 3,244 of DASRXO010000167.1, read as the reverse complement.
GCGACCCCGGCGGCTTTATCGTGCAGCAGCCCGCGCACTGGGCCTTCGCCGGCACCGGCCTGCGGCGCGGCGCGGTCTTCGGCGCCGACACCTCGCCGCCGCTGGTCGGCTACGAATGCGACGGCGCGCCGCTGGCCGCCTTCAACCCCGAGAGCGGACTGGCGGCGTTGTCGCCCTTGGCCGCGCGCTGCGGCACGCCGCCCAGCTTCCTGATGCTGGCCGCCTGCCCGCTCGACGAGCGCTGGCAGGAGCGCCCGCCGCGCGAAGGCTGCGACGCCGGCGCCGGCATCCATGCGGCGGTGATGGGCGTGTTCTCGCGCAGCGGCACCGTGTTCACGGCCGGCACCACCGACTGGCCGCAAGTCGTGGCCGGCGGCGACGCGCGCGTCGGGCGCATCACGCGCAACGTGCTCGACCGGCTGCTGGAGCACTAGGCCATGCCCGCGCTGCCGTCGTTCTTGCAAGTCGAGCCGGTCGGGCAGTGCAACCTGCGCTGCAAGATGTGCCCGATCCAGTTCCGTACCGACGGCCATGGCGGCACGCCGGCCTTCATCGAGGTCGACACGTTCGAGCGGCTGGTCGCGCAGTTCGATGGACTGGAAGAGCTGCACCTGCAGGGCCTGGGCGAGCCGCTCATGCATCCGCGATTTTTCGACATGGTGGAGTTCGCCGCGCGGCGCGGCATCCTGGTCTCGACCAACACCAACATGACGCTGATGAGCGAGGTGCAGGCCGCGCGTTGCGTGCGCAGCGGCCTGCACGACCTCCATGTCTCGCTCGACGGCGCCACGCCCGACTCGTACGAGGCGATCCGGCTGCGCGCGCGCTTCCACAAGGTGCTGCGCAACCTGCGCCGGCTGGTCGCCGCCAAGGCCGCGGCCGGCAGCGGCTTGCCGCATGTCCGGCTGGTGGCGGTGGCCATGCGCATGAACCTGGCCCAGTTGCCCGGCCTGGTGCGGCTGGCCAGGGCCGAGGGTGCGGAGAGCCTGTCGGTGCAGCAGCTGTGCCACGACTTCGGCGAGGCCAGCCTGCCCGCGCACTACCAGCCGATGCGCGCCTTCATCGACGAGCAAAGCCTGCTGGGCGAAGACCGCGCGCTGGTCGATGCCGTGTTCGCCGAGGCCCGTGCCGAGGCCGCGCGGCTCGGCCTGCCGCTGCGCCTGCCGCGGCTCGACGCGCGCCGGCATCGGCCCGACCTGCCCGGTCCCCAGCGCTGCGACTGGCCGTGGCGCGGCGCCTACCTCAGCTACGACGGTCATGCGATGCCGTGCTGCATGGTCGCCACACCGGACCGCATCCAGTTCGGCAACATGGCGCGCGAGGGCGTGGCCGCGGTGTGGGATAACGAGGCGTACCAGGCCTTTCGCGCGGCGCTGTCCTCGCCCACCCCGCCCGAGGTGTGCCGCAGCTGCGCCGTGTACGCGGGGACCTTCTGATGACGCGCCGCGTGCCGCTGCTGGAACAGATCGACGCGCGCAGCGTGGTGGTGTTCCGCGCGCTGCAGCTGGGCGACATGCTGTGCGCGGTGCCGGCCTTGCGCGCGCTGCGCGCGGCCCTGCCCGAGGCGCGCATCGCGCTGGTCGGGCTGCCGTGGGCGCGTCGGTTTGCGCAGCGCTTCGGCGCCTATGTCGACGACTTCTTCGCCTTCCCCGGCCACGCCGCGCTGCCCGAGCAATCGGTCGCGCACGAGCGCGTGGCCGAGTTCTACGCGGCGATGCAGGCGCAGCGCTTCGACCTCGCGATCCAGATGCACGGCAGCGGCGAAGTCAGCAACGGCATCGTCGCCAACTTCGGCGCGCGGCGTACGGTCGGCTTCGGCGCCCCGGCCGTGGCGGGGCTGGCGGCCGGCGGCTGCCCGTTTCCGGCCGCGGGAGCGGAACCGCTGCGCTTGCTGCGGCTGACCGACTGGCTGGGCGCGCCGGCGATCGGGGCCCATCTCGAGTTTCCGCTGGGCGCGGACGACGAGCGCGAACTGCAGGCCAGCGGCATCGGCGCCGACCTGACGCCGGGCTCCTGCCTGTGCATCCATCCCGGCGCACGCACACGCGACAAATGCTGGCCGCCGGCGCTGTTCGCATCGGTTGCCGACCGCCTCGCCGGCGAGTTCGGCCTGCGCGTCGTGCTGACCGGCTCGGCGGCGGAAGCGGACCTGACGGCCGCGGTCGCGCACGCCATGCGCCATCCGGCCATCGACGCGGCGGCCCCGCTTTCGATCGGCGCGATGGCTGCGCTGATGCGCCGCGCGCGCCTGCTGGTCTGCAACGACACCGGCGTCTCGCACATCGCCGCCGGCTTGAAGCTGTCCAGCGTGGTGATCTTCAGCAAGGCCGACATCCAGCGCTGGGCGCCGCTCGACCGCGAACTGCACCGCTGCCTGTGGGACCCGGACGGCCAGCAAGTAGCGGCCGTGCTGCGGCACGCACGCAGCCTGCTGGCCGACACCGCCCTGCGGCGCGAGGACGCTAGCGGCCCGCGCGCAGCAGTTCCAGCGCCATCCTGGTAACCTCGGCGGGCCGCACGTCGTCCACGAAGCAGGCGTCGTGCGGACAGCGGGTCGCGATGTTCTGTTCCCCGCACACCGGACAACGCACACGCAGCGACAAGGCGGCGCGATGCCGGTGCTGGCGCAGCGGCGCGGCCTGCAGCAAATTGGTCAGCCAGTAGATGCCGACGCAGGGAGTGCCGATCGCCAGCCCGAGGTGCAGCGGTCCGGTATCGTTCGACACCAGCAGCGCCGCGCGTTCCAGCAGCCCGCACAGGCAGGACAGCGACAGCCGTCCGCCGAGATCGGCCGCCGGATGGCGCATCTGGGCGACGACCGCGCGCGTCAGCGGCGCCTCCGCCGCGGTGCCGTTGACGGCGACCTGCGCGCCCTCCTGCGCCAGCGCATCGGCCACGGCGGCGAAGCAGGCGGCCGGCCAGCGCCGGCGCGGATCGCTGGCGCCCGGCTGCAACAGCACCAGCGGCTGACCGGGTGCGGGCGGCAAGGCCCACGCCGCCTCTGCGCGATCGCGCTCGGTGACCATCAGCTCGCGCTCGGGCATGGCGGGCGGCGCGCCCGCGAGCGCCGCCACTTCCAGCAACTCCAGCCGGCGATTGTTGATGGCGCCGAACCTGACCCAGCGGTCGAGCGGCCCGGCCCCGGCCGCGCGCGCGCCTATCGTCAGCCGCGCGCCCAGCTGCATGATGAAGGGATTCGAATAGCGCCCGCCGCCAAACATCTGCACCGCCAGGTCGAAGCGTA
>DASRXO010000166.1:0-3191 GCA_035654095.1 Telluria sp. | reverse complement strand
TGTCTGATCTCGTGGCCGATCACCGCGCCGATCGCGCCGTAATTAACCGCGTCGTCCGCGTTCGCATCGAAGAACGGCGGCTGCAAGATCGAGGCCGGGAACACGACCTCGTTGAGCTCCGGGTTGTAATAGGCGTTGATGGTTTGCGGCGTCATGCCCCACTCGCCGCGGTCGATCGGCTTGCCGAGTTTGTTCAGTTCGCGGTTCGATTCCACGGTCCGCGAACGCATCACGTTGCCGACCAAGTCGTCGCGCGAGACCACCAGCGCCGAGTAGTCCTTCCACTTGTTCGGATAGCCGATCTTGGGCGTGAACTTGGCCAGCTTGGCCTGCGCTTCCTTCTTGGTCGCAGGACTCATCCAGTCGAGCTTGTCGATGCTTTGCTTGTAGGCCGCCAGCAGGTTCTGGACCAGCTGCTCCATGCGCGCCTTGCGCTCGGCCGGGAAGTAGCGCTCCACATACAGCTTGCCGAGCGATTCGCCGAGCGCGCCTTCGACGGTCGCCACGCCGCGCTTCCAGCGCGGCAGATTCTCGGTCACGCCGCTCAGGGTGGTGCCGTAGAACGAGAAGCGCTCGTCGACGAAGGCCTTGGGCAGGAAGCTGGCGTAGGCGCTGAGCAGGTGCGCCTGCAGGTAAGCCTTCCAGGTGTCGAGCGAGGCCTTGTTCGACACTTCGGCGAAGCCTTTCAGGTAGCTCGGCTGGCTGACGATCACGTAGGTGGTCTTGGCGCTGATGCCGGCGTCGTCGAGGTAGGCCTTCCAGTCGTAGCCGGGCGCCACCGTGGCCATCTGCGCCAGTTCCACCTTGTTGTAGGTCTTGACCGGGTCGCGGTTCTCGACCCGGGTCCACTGGACCTTGGCCAGCTCGGTCTCGAAATCGACGATCGCCTTGGCGTCGGCTGCGGCGCTCTTGCTGCCGGCCAGCGCCAGCATGCGCTCGACGTGGACCTGGTACTTGGCGCGCGCGTCGGCCAGCTTGGCGTCGTCGGGCTTCAGGTAGTAGTCGCGGTCGGGCATCCCCAGGCCGCCCTGCGAGATGTCGGCCACGTACTTGGTCGAATCCTTGGCGTCCTGGTGGATCCCGTAGTCATACGGCACGTTCACGCCGAGCTGGCCGAGGTGGGCCATCATGGCCGGCAGTTCGGACTTGTCCTTGAGCGCCGCAATGCGCGCCAGTTCGGTGCTCAAAGGCGCCAGACCCAGTTCTTCGACCTTCTTCTCGTCCATGAAGCTGGCGTAGAAGTCGCCGATGCGTTGGGCGTCGGTGCCGGCCGCCTTGTTCGGGTCCTTGGCCGCGTTTTCGATCAGCGCCAGTAGCTGCGGCTGGGTGTCGTCGTGCAGCTTCTCGAACGCGCCCCAGCTCGATTTATCGGCGGGAATCGGGGTGTCCTTCAGCCACTTGCCGTTCATGTGGAGGAAGAAGTCGTCCTGCACCCGCACCGCCGGATCCACATACTGGACCGCGATGCCGGACGCCAGCGGCTTGGCGCCCTTGACGTTCATGGCGGTGTCCGCCGCCTGCGCCAGCCCGCCCAGCAGGGCCAGCGTCAATGCGCTCAACAGATATCGGTTCATTGTCGTTCTCCTTACCAGATGATGACGCGGTTTTCGGGCGCGACGTACATCTTGTCGCCTTCCTTCACGCCGAAGGCCTCATAGAAGCCGGGCTGGTTGACCAGGGTGCCGTTGGCGCGGAACTGCTCGGGCGAGTGCGGGTCGGACTTGATCTGGGTGAGCAGCTGCGCCTCGCGGCTCTTCATCCGCCACACCTGCGCGAAGCCCATGAAGAAGCGCTGGTCGCCGGTGAAGCCGTCGATCACCGGCGCCGGCTTGCCGCCCAGGGACAGCTTGTAGGCCTTGTAGGCGATCGCGATGCCGGAGTTGTCGCCGATGTTCTCGCCCAGGGTCAGCGCGCCGTTGACGTGATAGCCGGGCAGCGGGCTGTAGGAGTCGTACTGCTTGGTCAGCATCTCGGCCTTGGCGCGGAAGCGGTCGCGGTCTTCCTTGGTCCACCAGTCGCGCAGGTTGCCGTCGCCGTCGGACTGCGAACCGCTGTCGTCGAAGCCGTGGCTGATCTCGTGGCCGATCACCGCGCCGATCGCGCCGTAATTGACCGCGTCGTCGGCACGCATGTCGAAGAACGGCGGCTGCAGGATCATCGCCGGGAACACGATCTCGTTCATCGTCGAGTTGTAATAGGCGTTGACGGTCTGCGGCGTCATGCCCCACTCCTCGCGGTCGATCGGCTTGCCCAGCTTGTTGATGTTGCGGTTGTAGGCGAAGGTCCGCGCGCGCATCATGTTACCGGCCAAATCGGTGCGGTCGATATTCAGCGCCGAGTAGTCGCGCCATTTGTTCGGATAGCCGATCTTGGGCGTGAACTTGGCCAGCTTGGCTTGCGCTTCCTTCTTGGTCTCGGGACCCATCCAGTCCAGGGTGTCGATGCTTTGCTTGTAGGCGGCCAGCAGGTTCTTCACCAGTTCTTCCATGCGCGCCTTGCGTTCGGCCGGGAAGTACTGCGCCACATACTGCTTGCCGAGCGCTTCGCCCAGCGCGCTCTCGACCGCCGCCACGCCGATCTTCCAGCGCGGGCGCATCTCGGTCGCGCCGGACAGCACGGTGCCGTAGAACGCGAAGTCGGCGTCCACGAACTGCTTCGACAGGTAAGGCGAGTAGGCACGCAGCAGCTGCCATTCGAAGTAGGACCTGAGGGTCGCCAGATCGGTCTTCTCCAGTGTCTGCTGGAAGCCGGTCAGGTAGCTCGGCTGCGACACGATCACGTAGTCGGCCTTGTTGGCGATGCCGGCGGCGGCCAGCGCGCCCTTCCAGTCGTAGCCCGGCGTGAGCGCCTCGAGCTTGGCCAGCTCCATCTTGTTGTAGCGCTTGACCGGGTTGCGGTTCTCGACCCGGGTCCACTGCGCCTGCGCCAGCTCGGTTTCGAAGGCGACGATCGCCTTGGCCGCGGCGGCCGCATTTTTTTCGCCGGCCATCGCCAGCGTCTTTTCGATGTGCTTCTCGTACTTGGCGCGCACGTCGGCGAACTTGGCGTCTTCCTTGTTCAGGTAGTAGTCGCGGTCCGGCAGGCCGAGGCCGCCCTGGTCGGTCCCGGCGATCACCGAGTTGGCGTCCTTGAAGTCGGGCACGGAGCCGAAGCGAAACGCGGCATCGACCCCGCCCTCGTGGAGGTGAGCG
>DASRXO010000165.1:0-2584 GCA_035654095.1 Telluria sp. | reverse complement strand
CTTTTGCTTGCCGATCGCACCGTTCGCGCCGATCAACTGGCCGATGCGCGCCGACAACTGGTCGGCCACGCCCTTGCCGCCGCCGGTGAACAAGGCGGATACCGCGTCCGGATCGGCGCCGATCGCGCCATTCAAAGCCTTAGAGTCGATTTGCAGTTGGCCGTTCTGTCCGCGTGTGACGCCGGCCTTGGCCAGCGCGCTGCCGCTGCCCTTGACCACCTGCGCCAGCTGGTCCTGCGCCTGGGCCAGCGCCGGGTCGGCCTTGAGCGCGCCCTGCTTGAGCGTGGCCAGCTGCGCGGCCAGGTCGTTGTAGCCCTTGACGAAGTTGGCGACGTTGCCGGCGATCGCGCTGCTGTCCTGCGCCACCACCACCTGGGTCGCGCCCTTGGCGCTCAGCGCCAGCGCGGTGCCGCCGATCTGGCCGGTGACCACATTGCTGGCGCTGGTCACGGCCTTGCCGTCGATGGTCAGTTGCGCGTCCTGCGCGCCGGCGGTCTCGCTCAGGCCCTTGAGGCCGGCCGGGTTGTAGCTCAGCAGTTTCTGCAGCGTGGCGTCGCCGCCCACGCTGATGCGCAGGCTGTTGGCGCTGCCGGTGTCGCCGCCCAACTGCAGCGTGTAGCCGGCGCCGCCCTTGACGATGCGGGCGTCCACCCCGGCGCTCTTGAAGGCCGCGGCGATGCCCTGCAAGCTGTTGTTGCCGCTGTCGATCGTGATGGTCTTGGCCGTGCGCGGCGCGAAGCTGCTGCCGGCGGTGGTGCCGAATTCGACCTTGATGGTGGTGGCCGCGCCGCTGCCGATGGCCGCCGCCTGGTCCTTCTGCGGGCGCGCCGCCAACACCTGGGCCTGGGCCAGTTGCTTGACCTCGACCGCGTAGCTGCCGACCTTGGCGCTGCCCGTGGTCAGCGCGCTGAGCACCGCCGGCTGCGAGGCGGTGGCGCCGGTCTGCAGGCCGACGCCGGCCACCGACTGGGTCAGCGCCTGGAAACCGGCCAACGCGCTTTGCAGCTGGCCGAGGCCGGACAGGCGGGTCTGGTCGCTGGCCAGCGCGGCGCCCAGCTTCTGGACCCCGGCGTTCTTCGCCAGCAAGCTTTTGCTGACGCGGCTATACAGCTCGGCTGCCGACACGCTGTTCGGATCGAGCCCCGCCGTCGTCGTACCGAAAGTGATGGGTGTGACCATCCCCCATCATACACCCAACTCAGCGCAGGAACTTGGCGAGCACGGCCATGGCAGACAGCTCGAGGTTGACAAACTGAAACCCGATCTTGAATTCGCCATTACTGAAGATGCAATAGGAGACTTTGGAGCGGGTGGCGATCACCGTCGCCTTGCCGTCCATAAACAGCTCGAAGCTGACTTGCCCGCTCTGCCCGACCGGGAGCGGGTGCGCGGTGGCGACGCTGACGCCGCTGGCGCTGACGTCGGCGGTGCGGCCGGTGGCCGCGGCCATGCCGTCCATCGCCAGGACGGCCTTGACTTTCAAGACCTTGCGGGCCGACTTTCTTTGTTCTGCAAACACGATTTTTCTCTTGGCTACGCCGAACTAGCTGTCCGATACGCTGCGCATTATAGCGAGTGCTAGTCGAGTTCGCGCAATTTGTTAAATGCCTCGTCGATGCGCTCCACCGCCACGATGGTCATTCCCTCGATCTTTTGTTTGGGCGCGTTCGACTTCGGGATCATGGCGATCGAAAAGCCCAGCTTGGCCGCTTCGCGCAGGCGCTCCTGGCCGCGCGGCGCGGGGCGGATTTCGCCGGCCAGGCCGACCTCGCCGAACACCACCAGCCCGCGCGGCAAGGCCTTGTTGCGCATCGACGAATTAATCGCCAGCAGCACCGCGAGGTCGGCCGCCGGCTCGGTGATCTTCACGCCGCCGACCGCGTTGATGAACACGTCCTGGTCGAAGGCGGCGATGCCGGCGTGGCGGTGCAGCACCGCCAGCAGCATCGCCAGCCGGTTCTGCTCGAGGCCGACCGACAGCCGGCGCGCGTTCGGCAGATGGCTGGTGTCGACCAGCGCCTGGATCTCGACCAGCAGCGGGCGGGTGCCCTCCTGAGTCACCATCACGCACGAACCCGGCACCTGGCTGTCATGCTGCGACAGGAACAGGGCCGAGGGATTCGACACCCCCTTGAGCCCCTTCTCGGTCATCGCGAACACGCCCAGCTCGTTGACCGCGCCGAAGCGGTTCTTGATCGCGCGCACCAGGCGGAAGCTGGACTGGGTGTCGCCCTCGAAATACAGCACGGTATCGACGATGTGCTCGAGCACGCGCGGCCCGGCCAGCGCGCCCTCCTTGGTCACGTGGCCGACCAGGATGATGGTCACCCCGGTCTGCTTGGCCACCCGGGTCAGCTGGGCCGCGCACTCGCGCACCTGGGCCACCGAGCCGGGCGCCGACGTCAAGGCGTCCGAATACACGGTCTGGATCGAATCGATGACCGCCACTTCCGGTTTCAGCTCGGCCAGGGTGCCGAGGATTTTCTCGAGCTGGATCTCGGCCTGCAGCTTGAGCGCGCTGGCCTCGACCGCCAGCCGGCGCGCGCGCAGCGCGATCTGGGCGCCCGACTCCTCGCCGCTCACG
>DASRXO010000164.1:0-2322 GCA_035654095.1 Telluria sp. | reverse complement strand
GGCCTGGTCGACCAGCCAGCCCAGCACCGGCCAGGCGCGGATCTCGGACTTGGCCACGAAGCGGCAGGGATGCAGCGCATTGATCACAAAGATATCCAGCCACGACACATGGTTCGCCACGATCATCGCATGCGCCAGCGCCGGCACCGCGCCGACCTGCTCGACGCTCACGCCGCACATCGCCAGCAGCTGGCGCGACCAGCGCTGCACATGGCGATCGCGGCGCGCCGCGCTCACCCAGGGGAACAGCAACGCGCAGGTGGCCAGGCCGGCAATCAGGTGGAGGGTGACGCGGATCAGGCGAAAGGCTAGCTGGATTCTCATGGACACGAAAGGAAACGCCTGGGCACGGATGGTCGTGCTGCACAGCGACGCGATTTTACCGCTTTTTGTTTCCCAAAAAAACCGAAAGCGGTGGGATACTTACGCCATGACCGTGCAATTCAATATCCACAAGCACCGGATGGAAGCGCTGATCGACGGCGTGTTCGCGATCGCCATGACCATCCTGGTACTCGAAGTCAAAGTGCCCGGCCTGGCCGACCCGTCCAGCGGAGCGTGCCGCGCGCCGAGGTGCAGTCGGCGCACCGCCGCAACGTGGTCTCGTGCGCGGTCTTTTCGCTGGCCTGCATTCCGGCCGCGCTGATCCTCGGCTGGGTCGCGGTCGGCGCCTGCGTGTGCTGTGCGCGGCGGCCCTGCTCTGGGCCGCCCGCGCCACCTCCCGCTAGCGCTGGTAGGCGATGTGGCCGCCGACGATGGTGGCCTTGACCTGCCCGCTCAACTCGTAGCCGAGGAAGGGCGTGTGCTTGCCCTGGCTGGCCAGCGCCGATGCGTCCACCGTCCAGCGCGCGTCCGGATCGAACAGCACCACGTCGGCCGCCGCGCCCACCGACAAATGCCCGACCGGCAGCCCGGCGACGCGCGCCGCGTCCGAGGTGATGCGCGCCAGTGCGCGCGCCAGCGGCTGCTCCGACTCCGCGCTGGCGTGCTGCCGGCTGGCATAGTCGTCGGCCCACTTGAGCGCCAGCGACAGCAGCAGTTCCAGCCCGGTGGCGCCGGGCGAGGCTTCGCCGAACGGCAGCAGCTTTTCGTCGTCGTCGACCGGCGTGTGGTCGGAGCAGATCGCATCGATGGTGCCGTCGTACAGGCCGGCGCGGATCGCCTCGCGGTCGCGCTGGCTGCGGAACGGCGGCGTCACCCGCGCGTTCGAATCGAAGAAGCCGATGTCGGCGTCGGTCATGTGGATGTGGTGCACGCCGACGTCGCAGGTGATCGGCAGCCCTTCCTTCTTGGCCGCGCGCACCAGCTCGAGACCGGCCGCCGACGACATCCGGCACAGGTGCACCCGCGCCCCGGTCGCACGCACCAGCTCGAAGATGGTGTGCAGCGCGATCGTCTCCGACATCACCGGCACCCCCGACAAGCCCAGGCGCGACGCCAGCGGCCCGCTGTGGGCGATGCCGCCGCGCCCGATATGCGCATCCTGCGGGCGCAGCCAGACCGTGTAGCCGAAGGTCTTGGCATACTGCAGCGCGCGCAGCAGCACGTTGGTGTCTTCGATCGGCTCCTCGGCCTGGGCGAAGCCGATGCAGCCCGCTTCGGTCAGCTCGGCCATCTCGGTCAGCGCCTCGCCCTTCAGGCCCATGGTCAGCGCGCCCAGCGGATGGACGTTGGCCTGGTTCAGGTTCTTGGCGCGGTGCCGGAGCATCTCGACCAGGCCCGGCTCGTCGAGCACCGGGTCGGTGTCGGGCGGGCACACCAAGGTGGTGACGCCGCCCTGCATCGCGGCCTGCATCTCGGACTCCAGCGTGGCCTTGTATTCGTAGCCCGGCTCGCGCAGGCGCGCCGACAAATCGACCAGGCCGGGCGCGACCACCAGGCCGCTGGCGTCGATGCTTTGGTCGGCCGCAAAGCCGGCCGGCGCGCGGCCGACGGCGGCCACCTTGCCGTCGGCGATAAACAGGTCTTGCACGGCGTCGATGCCGTTGGCCGGGTCGATCAATCGCCCGTTCTTGATGTGTAGTTTCATGATCCGTGGGTTCCCGCCAAAATGCTCATCACCGCCATCCGCACCGCGATCCCGAAGGTCACCTGCGGCAGGATCACGCTCTGCTTGCCGTCGACCACCGCCGAATCGATCTCGACCCCGCGGTTGATCGGCCCCGGGTGCATGACGATGGCGTCGGGCTTGGCGAGTTGCAGCGTGTCCGGCGTCAGGCCGAAGGTCTTGAAGAATTCCTGACTCGAAGGCAGCAGGGCACCGCTCATGCGCTCGTTCTGCAGCCGCAGCATGATGACCACGTCGCAGCCCTCGAGCCCCCC
>DASRXO010000163.1:0-4102 GCA_035654095.1 Telluria sp. | reverse complement strand
GTCGACCATCTCGTCTTCCAGCGCGGCCTTGATCAGGATGGTGCCGGCCTGCTCATGCTCGAAGCCGTGCACCAGCGAATTCATGACCAGGTTGGTGACGATCTGCGACACCGCGCCCGGGAAGCTGTCGAGACTGATATTGGCCGCGCAATCGACCTCCACCTTGACCGGCCGCCCCTTGAGTTTCGGTTGTAAGGACAGCAGCACCTCGCTCAGGTAAGTCTTCAGGTTGAAGCTGCGGATGTCGTCCGACGACTGGTCCACCGCCACCTGCTTGAAGCTGCGCACCAGCGCCGCCGCGCGCTGGGTATTGGTGGTCATGATGCGCAGCGACTGGTCGACGATCTCGAGGAATTGCTGCAGGCTGTCCTCGGTCATCGCGCCCGTGTCGAGCTCTTCGCGCGTGAGCTTGAGTTCCTGCACCAGATGGCTGGTGGCGGTCACGCAGATTCCCAGCGGGGTATTGATTTCGTGCGCGACGCCGGCCACCAGCCGGCCCAGCGAGGCCAGCTTCTCTTGCCGCACCAGTTCCGACTGCGCCTCGCGCAAGGCGGTCAGCGCGGCGTTGATTTCGGCGTTCTGCTTTTCCAGGCGCTCCTTGGCGCTGCGCACCGCGCTGTCGGCCTGCATGCGCGCGATCGCCACCGCCACGTGGCTGGCCATGAAGGCCAGCAGGTCGAGGTCGGCCTGGGTGTAGACGATCGCCGGATCGTAGCTCTGGACGATGATCACGCCGTACGGCTGGTCGTGCACCAGCATCGGCGCGCCCATCCAGCTGGCGATCCGGGTATTGCCCAACGGTTCGGTGATGCGGCCCTCGGCCAGCAGCTGCGCGTAGCTGGCCGCGTCATGCAGGCTGGCCTGTTTGCAGGCCAGTACGTACGAGCTCATGCCCACGCCATACTGGAAGCGCTTGACCGGCGCCTCGGCATCCATCTGGTCGACGAAGTAAGGGATGCTGATTTCCGCGGTGTCGGGATGGTAGAGCGCGATCAGGAAATTCTCCGCCACGATCAGCGCGCTGATGATCTTGTGCAGGCGCGCCGACAGCGCCTCGGTGTCGACCGCCGAGGCCGACAAGTTGGCGATTTCGTACAGCGCGTGCTGGACCGTCTCGGCACGGCGCCGCTCGGCCACCTCGTGCGCCAGCAGGGCGGTGCGTTCCTGCACCGCACGCTCGAGGCGGTCCATGCTTTGCAGGCCCTGCAGCGCGTTCGACACGTGGTTGGCGATCAGCGAGAACAGGGCCTGGTCCTCGGCGCTGAAGGTGTTGTCGCTGTTGTAGCTCTGGATCACGATCGCGCCCAGCGGCTGGTGCTGGTGGTCGAGCAGCGGGCAGCCCATCCAGTGTTCGGCGGTGCTGCCCAGGCCCCAGCCGTGGCCGTCGACCCCGCGCGCGTTGTGTTCGTCGGCCGTCATCACCATGCTCTGGCGGTTCAGGATCACCCAGGCGGTGGGCGACTGGTCGGGCGAGGCCAGGGTCACCTTTTCGTCGGGATCGGGGGTGGCGTCGAGTTCATCGACGAAGTAGACGAAGCGCACCGTGCCGTCCTCGCGGTCGCTGAGCGCCACGTAGAAATTGGCCGCGTACATGATACGGCCCAGCGCGCGGTGCACCGCGCGGATGAATTCGGTGATATCGCTGCACGTGGTCGACAACTGCCCGATCTCGAGCAGCATGGCCTGGACCGCTTCCAGGCGACTGAGCCGGCTTTCCATCAGATTTCCCTTTAATTAATGCGCTCGGGAAATACTATCAGCCAAGGGGAGGTCGCGCCAGCACCATCGTGCATGGCGGCGCCGATGTGGCGCTTTTGGGGGTCAGGCGGGCTTGCGGAAGCCGTTTTCGACCCAGTCGGCGGCGTTCGAGGGCGACAGCTTGAAGTTGGCCGGCACCTGCACCTGGGCCATCTGCTCGCCGGTCTCGTCGATCGCGCGCAGCACGGCGTAGGGATGGTCGTCGTCGGGCACGATATCGAGGGTGACCTTGATCACGGCGCCGGCGATCACCACCACGGTGCTCTTGTGCAGCAGCGCGTGCAGCTGCTGTTCGTGGCGGCGGATGACTTCGGCGGCGGTCTTGACCAGGGTATGGAAGGCGGCGCTATCGAGCGGCTTGGGGTTCTTCTTGTCGCGCCCCATGGTCCAGGGACCGACCAGGGCGGGCTCCGGCTCGCCGTCCTTGATCATGGCGACGGCCCAGCCCTCGTCGTCCTCGTTCTTGATTACGCGCGCGGTCCAGCCATTGCCCTGCCAGACGCGCGCCTGCTGGATCGGTGCGTCGGATTCTGTTGCTGAAAAATCAAGGTGCTCGCTCATTTTGAACCATGTCTTATTGCAAAACCCGAAATGATAGAGCAATTCTACCGAATCGACAGCCGAGCGAGCGCACGTTCCGCGCGGACAAAAAAACCCCCGCGCGCGGCCGGCCGCAAACATGGGGTCACATCTGACATTCGTACATTTCACCAACGAAATGTACGAATGTCAGATGTGACCCCAGGTGCATAAAACGCAGTTTGCGAAGCTTTGCACGAAGCCGCATCGGTCGCGCCGGGCGTGTGTGCCGGTCGCCGCGCGCGCAGATGCCGGGATAACACATGGGGTCACATCTGACATTCGTACATTTCGGTCGTGAAATGTACGAATGTCAGATGTGACCCCACATTGAGCGCACATTGAGCGGGGAAAGCCGAGCGGGCTCGGCAGGGGCGAAAAAAAACCCGCGCGCGGCGGGCTGGGAGTCAGGCGGCAAGCGCCGCGAAGCGCATGTCGGGCCGGCAGGGCGGCCTGATCGGCGGACCGATCGGGGTGATGCGCGGATCGATCGCCGGCGACGGCGTTTCGTAGATAAACGGGTTGATGATGATCGGCGGGATCGTGGGCGGCGCCGACGGCGGTCCTTTCGGGCCGCCTGCCTTCAAGTCTAAAAACATAGCATCTCCATGCGACAAAGCAGGCATTCAGTATAGGCAGGCAGGTGCTTTTTACAAGGCAAAAAAGCCGTTCAAAAACATTTCAGGCGGGCCCATTCGTCGGCCCTTTGGGCGCGCCCGGCCCGCCAAACATGCAGTCTGTCGCAATCCCATGGCAGGTGCATATGCGCGCCGCTACAGTGCAGTCATAGCAAAACAAACCCGCTCCAACCACAGTCGACAAGAGGCGCTGCCATGAAAAAAATCTTCCCCATCCTGATCCTGTTCCTGCTCGCGATGCTGATCTGGAACCTGTTCGTCGGCCACGGCGACTATGCGTTCAACATCGACGGCGATCATTTCGACGGCCCGCTCGGCGCCCTCGCCGCGCTGCTGTTCGCCGGCGGCGGCATGCTGATCGGCGGGGTGGTGATGGTGTTCGTCGGGGTGGTGCTGGCACTGGTGTTCGCCGGCGTCGGGATCCTGGTGGTGAGCGCACTGGCGCTGGCCGCGCTGGTGGTCGCGGTCGCGGTCTCGCCGCTGCTGCTGCCCCTGCTGCTGCCGCTGGCCTTGATCTGGTTCTTCGTCAACCGCGGACGCAGGACCCGCGCCAAGGCCGAAGCCATCTGAGACCCCGCCTTGTCACACCAGCTGCGACGCGAGCAGCTGGCCCACCCGATTACGCCCCGCGTCCTTGGCGTTGTACAGCGCCCGGTCGGCGCGGATCAAGGCGGCGTCGGCGCTGGCGTCCTGCGGGCGGATGCTGGCGATGCCGATGCTGACCGTGATCGCGATCTCGCGCCCTTCGTTGACCAGCGGCGTCTCGGCCACGCTTTGGCGCAGCCGCTCGGCATACGCGGCGGCCGCCTCCAGGCTGGCGCCCGGCAGCAGCACCGCGAACTCCTCGCCGCCGACCCGCCCCAGGGTGTCGATCTTGCGCTGGCCGGCGCGCATCAGGCCCGCCATATGGCGCAGCACCGCGTCGCCGGTGGCGTGGCCGAATTCGTCGTTGACGGTCTTGAAGTGGTCGATGTCGAGCATCAGCACGGCGGCCGATTCGTCCACGCTGCGCTGCAGGCGCGCCAGCTCGTCGTCCAGCCGGGCCATGAATTCGCGCCGGTTCGGCAGCCCGGTCAGGAAGTCGGTGGTGGCCAGCAGCAGCAGCTCGGCATCCATCCGTTTGCGCT
>DASRXO010000162.1:0-3208 GCA_035654095.1 Telluria sp. | reverse complement strand
GCTCCGCGGTCGAAAGTTCGGCGAAGCTGCGCCACTGCCATTCGGTCATGCGAGTTCGAAGCCTTCCAGTACGTTGACGACGTTGATGCCGATTTCGGCCACCGCATAGCCGCCTTCGAACACGAAGCAGGTCGGCAGCCCAAGGTGGGCGATGCGCTCGCCGATGCGCAGGAAGTCCGCGCTTTGCAGCGCGAAGCGCGACAGCGGATCGCCTACGAACGTATCGACGCCGAGCGACACCACCAGCGCATCCGGCGCATAGCTGGCCAGCTTGAAGCAGGCTGTCTCCAGCGCGGCGAACCACTGTGCCGGCGTGGAGCCGGCGGCCAGCGGCAGATTCATGTTGTAGCCTTCGCCCGCGCCGGCCCCGGTCTCGTCGGCGTGCCCCAGGTAGAACGGGTATTCGCTGCGCGGGTCGGCGTGGATCGAGATGAACTGCACGTCGCCGCGCTTGTAGAAGATGCTCTGGGTGCCGTTGCCGTGATGGTAGTCGATGTCGAGGATGGCGACCTTCCTGGCGCCGTCGTCGAGCAGGTGCTGGGCCGCCAGCGCCGCGTTGTTCAGGAAGCAGTAGCCGCCGAAGAAATCGGCGCCCGCGTGGTGGCCCGGCGGCCGGGTCAGCGCGAAGGTGCCGCGCTCGCCGAGGCGCAGCGCGTGCGCCGCGTTGACCGCGCAATCGGCGCCGGTCTTGGCCGCGATCCAGGTGCCGGCGGTCAGCGGAGTGCCGCTGTCCATCGAGTACAAGCCCATGCGCGCGCAAAAATTCTCGGGTTCGATGTCGTCGCGCAGGCTGCGGATCGGCCATACCGCGGGGAAGGCGTCCTTCTCGGCATTGGCCGGATCGAGCGCGATCCACTCGCTCCAGGCGCTGCGCAGGAAGTGCAGGTAGCGCGGCGTGTGGATCCGTTCGAGCGACACCAGCGGCACGCCATGCGGCGTGACGATGCGCCCCAGGCCGCGCCGTTCGAATTCGGCCGCCACCATGTCGGCGCGTTCGGGCTTTTCGAAGCACGGCACCATCTCGCCGCGGAAGATCTCGAAGCGGCCGCGGTGCTGGGCGTGGTGTTCGTTGTAAAAGGTCAGCAAGCTACCCTCGCGGAGGATTAATCACCGCATAGTGTACTGCTGTTGTAGGCATTGACAAAATCGTCGAAGCTGCCGGCCTGCTCCTCTTCGATGACGGCCTGTTCGGCCAGCGAGACTGCGGCCATTTCGGCGAACATGCTGTCTTCGGCCGGCATCAGCGCGCTGTCGCGGAAGTAGGCGGCGTGCAGCTCGCTCTGGCGCAGGCCGAAGGCGGCGCTCGAACCGAGTGCGCGCACCTCGCCCAGCACCCGCGCGGACGGCGTCAGCGCCGGGTCGGCGATCTTGGCCTGCTGCGTGGCCAGCGATGCCGCATGCACGCCGTCGTCGTTGTGCTGGTCGTCGAGCAGGGTCGCCAGAGGGCGGATGCGTTCGATCAGTTCCTCGGCCCAGGTTTGCAGCGCGACTTCCTCGCCGTTGCGGGTGAGCGTCAGGCCCGGACGGCGGCCTTCCTTCACGGTGCGCGCGAAATTGCGCGCGTGGACCTGGCTTTCGATGGCGTTGATCATCGGGCTCTCGTCGAGCGCGCAGAACAGCAGGAAGGCGTCGAGGAAGCGGCCGGTCTCGAGGCTGATGCCGACCGGTTCGAACGGGTCGACGTCGAGGCAGCGCACTTCGATGTACTGCACGCCGCGCTGGCACAGGGCCTGGATCGGCCGCTCGCCGGTGCGGATCACGCGCTTGGGCCGGATGGTGGAATAGTATTCGTTCTCGATCTGCAGCACGTTGGTCGATAGCTGGATCCACTCGCCGTTCTTGTGCGTGCCCAGCGCCTGGTAGGGCGGATAGGGGCGGTTGACCGCGTCCATCAGCGTGGTGACATAGCTTTCCAGGCTGTTCTCGTGCGGCGTCAGGCCCGATTGCGCGTCGTTCTGGTAACCGAGGTCGCTCATGCGCAGGCTGGTCGCGTACGGCAGGTACAGGGTGTCGTCGGACAGGGTCTCGAGCTTGTGCGGACGGCCGCGCAGGAAGCCGGTCGACAGCGCCGGCGAGGCGCCGAATAAATACATCAGCAGCCAGCTATAGCGGCGGAAGTTGCGGATCAGCGCGATGTAGCTCTCGGACTGGAAGTCGCGCAGCGCGTTGCGGCGCTCTTCGAGCACGCCCTCGTTCACCGACAGCAGCTGCCACAGTTTTTCGGGCAGCGAGTAGTTGTAGTGGATGCCGGCGATGCACTGCATGGCCTTCCCGTAGCGCAGCGCGAGGCCGCGCCGGTACACATGCTTGAGCATGCCGATGTGCGACTTGCCGTACCACGCGATGTCGATCTCTTCTTCGTTGGGCAGCTCGCAAGGCATCGATTCGCTCCACAGCATTTCGCTACCGAGTTTGGTGTAGGCGAAGCGGTGAATGGCGTCCAGCCGGTGCAGCGTGAGGCCGATGTCGTGTTCGGCCGGCGTGATGAATTCGAGCAGCGCTTCGGCGTAGTCGGTGGTGATCTGCGGATGTGTCAGGGCCGCGCCCAGCGCCGCCGGATGCGGGGTGCGCGCGAGATGGCCTTGGGGGTCCACGCGCAGCGTTTCGCGTTCGATGCCGCGTAGTCCCTGGCCGAGCAGGGCGCGGTGCGCATCGTCGTCCAGCAGGGCCAGGCGGCGGGTCAATTGGTTCGACACGGTTAATCCTTTCTTGTACTGCCAAGTTGGTAATTCGTGCAGAGAGTAACCGAAAAACGACAAGCGCGTCGGCCACGGATGAATCTCCGGGCCATGCCCCCGCAAACTATTGTTGCTGCGCGATCCAGCGCTCGATCTGCTGTTCCAGGACGGACAGCGGCAGCGGGCCGTTGTCGATCACCGCGCTGTGGAAGCGCCGCACGTCGAACTTGTCGCCCAGCGCCGCCTGCGCCTTTTCCTTCAGCGCCTTGATCCTCAGCTGGCCGACCTTGTAGCCCAGCGCCTGCGCGGGCCACGCGATGTAGCGGTCGACCTCGACCTCGTTGTCGGACGGCGCGTTGGCGGTGTTGTTGTTCAAATAGTCGATGGCTTGCTGGCGGCTCCAGCCCAGCGCGTGGATGCCGGTGTCGGCCACCAGCCGCGCGCTGCGCAGCAGTTCCGAATTGAGCTGGCCGAAGGCCGAGAACGGGTCGCGGAAAAAGCCGAGTGCCGGCCCCAGGCTCTCGGCATAC
>DASRXO010000161.1:0-7749 GCA_035654095.1 Telluria sp. | reverse complement strand
TACCAGCACAAGGAAATCGACAACGCCGGCGCCGAGATCGAGAACGAGGCCAAGCGCAGCACCATCCTGCTGGCGACCCTGGGCGGCGTCGCGCTGCTGCTGGGCGCGGTGTTTGCGCGCATCCTCACGCGGTCGATCACGGTGCCGCTGCAACAAGCGGTAAGGGTGGCCGAGACGGTGGCCGCCGGCGACCTGAAGACGCACATCGAGGTCGAGGGCCGCGACGAAACCGCCCAGTTGCTGCAAGCGCTGAAGGACATGAACGCCAGCCTGTCCGGGATTGTCGGCGAGGTGCGCGGCGGCACCGATGCGATCAGCACCGCGTCGAGCGAGATCGCGGCCGGCAACCTGGACTTGTCGGCACGCACCGAGGAACAAGCCAGTTCGCTGGAGCAGACCGCGGCCTCGATGGAAGAACTGACCTCGACCGTCAAGCAGAACGCCGACAATGCGCGCCAGGCCAACCAGATGGCGGTGTCGGCCGCCAGCGTGGCGGTCAAGGGCGGCAGCGTGGTCAAGCAAGTGGTCGATACGATGGCCGCGATCAATGGCTCGTCGGCCAAGATCGTCGACATCATCGGCGTGATCGACGGCATCGCCTTCCAGACCAACATCCTGGCGCTGAATGCCGCGGTGGAAGCGGCGCGCGCCGGTGAACAGGGCCGCGGCTTCGCGGTCGTCGCATCCGAAGTGCGCAATCTCGCGCAACGCTCGGCCGCGGCGGCCAAGGAAATCAAGACCCTGATCGGCGACTCGGTGACCAAGGTCGCCGAGGGCAGCAAGCAGGTGGCCCAGGCCGGCGCCACGATGGACGAGATCGTCGGCAGCGTCAAGCGGGTCACCGACATCATGGCCGAGATCATGGCCGCCAGCATCGAGCAGACCTCGGGCATCGAGCAGATCAATCAAGCGATCGCGCAGATGGACCAGGTCACCCAGCAGAACGCGGCCCTGGTCGAGGAAGCGGCGGCCGCCGCGGCCTCGCTGCAGGAGCAGGCCGGCGGCTTGTCGGCGGCGGTCAGCATCTTCAAGCTCGAGGCCAGCAACGCGGGGCCGCACACGGCGCCCGCGCGCGCGGCCAAGGCCCCCGCGGCAGCGGCCGCACCGCGCCGCCTGGCGCTCGCCCGCGACGAGAACTGGGAAGCATTCTAGCCGTCGCCACACCCACGCATCGCAGATCGACAGCGGCGCCCGCTCCCGCGCGCGGCGCCGCGGCATACCCATTTTTATATTTACAACAGGACGGAGAAAACATGCACCACCCCCACAAGACTACCCTGGCCGCAGTGGCCATGCTCGCCTGCGCGCTGCCGCTGGCGGCACAGGCGCAGGATGGATCGACTGTGCAGATTTACGGCAAGCTGTACCCCGAAATAGTGTCGTACCGCGAGAGCGGCGGCACCGCTCCCGGGACCCAGGTCAGCACCCTGGTCAAGGCGCCCACGGCCGCACAGACCTCGGTGTCGGGCACCGCGATGGAATCGTCCAACTCCTACATCGGCTTCCGCGGCGCGGAAGACCTGGGCGGCGGCATGAAGGCGATCTTCCAGCTGGAAGGCGCGATCGGCGTCGATGACGGCACCTCCAAGGGCGGCGTGCTGTTCAACCGCGACACCTTCGTCGGCTTGTCCGGCGGTTTCGGCACCCTGAAACTGGGCGGCCGCATGGATACCGTGTACAAGAGCCTGGCCGACCAAATCGGTTTCTTCGGCATCGGCACCGGCAACTTTGTATCGGGCAGCAATATCATCGCCCAGGGCGGCTTCGGCAGCAGCAATAACGAGCGCTTCCACGAACGGCCTTCCAACACCGTGCTGTACGCCTCGCCCCAGTACGCGGGCTTCCAGGGCTTGCTGGGCTACTCGCTGGGCGAAGTCGTGGGCAGTGCATCGAAAGGCAACATCATTTCGGTCGGCGGCAAGTACGACCAGGGCCCGGTCTACCTCGCGCTGGGCTACGAAGAACACATCGGCCTGTTCGGCGGCTCCAGCA
The DNA here is from genome assembly GCA_035654095.1 of Telluria sp. GTDB lineage: Bacteria > Pseudomonadota > Gammaproteobacteria > Burkholderiales > Burkholderiaceae_D > Telluria_A. Next base: position 5,757 of record DASRXO010000161.1, on the reverse strand, counting down.
ACCTCGCTGCCGCGCTGAGCAACCTCACGAATCCGGCTGCCGAGTCGCACGACAAATCGGTGCGCGCGACCGCCCAGTACCGCTTCACCACCGGCACCCGGGTCGAACTTGACGTCGCCAACACCAAGCTGGCCGAGACCGGCGGCGCGGTCGGCCATTTCGCCGCGTACCGCCATAACTCGATGCTGCTGAGCGCCGACCACCAGCTCGGCTCCTGGACGCTGGCGGCCTCTTACGGCCGCTCGGCGGCCGGCTCCTGCGCCCTGGTCGGCGGCGCCGCCTGCAGCACCGGCGGCTTGGACGCCTCGATGACGAGCATCGGAACCGCGTACGCCCTGTCCAAGCGCACCCAGCTGTTTGCGCTGTACTCGATGCTGCGCAATGGCTATTCGGCCAACTTCAACAGCGCAAGCACCGCGCCGGCGCCGGGTGTCGGCCAGTCGCTGCGACAGCTCGCGACCGGCATCTCGCTGCGGTTCTAAGCGACGCGCCACAAGCGGCGCGGGCGCATCGACTCACGCCGATGCGCCCGCGCCGCTGCGCCTGACTATTTGCCGTCGAGTGCGCTACGAATGCCGGCCACGAAGGCCTGCACCGCGGCCGCCGCCCCCTCAGGCGGCGTGGCTTCCAGCTCCTGGATGATGCGGCTGCCGATCACCACCGCATCGGCCACCTTGGCCACCGCGCGCGCCGTGTCGGCGTCGCGGATGCCGAAGCCGACCCCGATCGGCAGCTTGACGTGGCACCGGATCTCGGCCAGCCGCTGCGCCACCTCGTCCGTGTCGATATGCCCGGCGCCGGTCACCCCCTTGAGCGAGACATAGTAACTGAAGCCGCTGCCGACCTTGGCCACCTGCGCGATACGGTCGGCGGTCGAGGTCGGGGCCAGCAGGAAGATCAGGTCGAGGCCATGCGCGCGCATCGCGGCGGCGAACTCCTCGCACTCTTCGGGCGGATAATCGACCACGATCGCGCCGTCGGCCCCCGCCTCTTGCGCGGCCTGGATGAAGGCGTCGGGACCCATGCGTTCGATCGGATTGGCATACCCCATCAGCACCACCGGCGTGCTCTGGTTGGTCTTGCGGAATTCGCGCACATAGCCGAACACGTCGGACAGGCCGATGCCGAACTTGAGCGCGCGCTCGCAGGCGCGCTGGATCACCGGCCCTTCGGCCATCGGATCGGAAAACGGCACGCCCAGTTCGAGCAGGTCGGCGCCGCCGGCGACCAGCGCGTGCATCAGCGGCACCGTCAGCGCGGGAGCGGGATCGCCGGCCGTGATGAAGGTGACCAGGCCGGTCTTGTTGTGCGCCTTGAGCGCGGAAAAAGTGGAAGCGATTCGGGACATGAGGGCTCTCTTTTTGTGTTAGCTGAAATCCAGGCCCATCCGCTCGGCGACGGTGTGCATGTCCTTGTCGCCACGGCCCGACAGGTTGACCAGGATCAGTTCTTCCTTCGGCAGCGTGGCCGCCAGCTTGGCCGCATAGGCCAGCGCGTGCGACGATTCCAGCGCCGGGATGATGCCCTCGATATGGCAGCAGTCGTGGAAGGCGGCCAGCGCCTCCTCGTCGGTGATCGACACGTACTGCGCGCGCTCTGAATCCTTCAGCCACGCGTGCTCGGGACCGACGCCTGGATAATCGAGGCCGGCCGACACCGAATGGGTCTCGATGATCTGGCCGTTCGCATCCTGCAGCAGGTAGGTGCGGTTGCCGTGCAGGACGCCCGGAAAGCCGGCGCTCAGCGAGGCCGCATGCTTGCCCGAGTCGAGGCCCTCGCCGGCCGCTTCGACGCCCACCAGCTTGACCTGCTTCTCGTCGATGTAGGGATAAAAAATCCCCATCGCGTTCGAGCCGCCGCCGATGCAGGCGACCACATAGTCGGGCTGGCGCCCCGTCATCTCGGGCATCTGGACCCGGCACTCTTCGCCGATCACCGACTGGAAGTCGCGCACCATCATCGGATACGGGTGCGGACCGGCCACGGTGCCGATGATGTAGAAGGTGTTTTCGATATTCGTGACCCAGTCGCGCATCGCCTCGTTGAGCGCGTCCTTGAGCGTCTTCGAGCCCGATTCCACCGGCACCACGGTCGCGCCCAACAGCTTCATGCGGTACACGTTCTGGGCCTGGCGCTTGACGTCCTCGCTGCCCATGTAGACCACGCATTCGAGCCCGAAACGGGCGCAGATGGTGGCGGTGGCCACGCCGTGCTGGCCGGCCCCGGTCTCGGCGATGATGCGCGGCTTGCCCATGCGCTTGGCCAGCAGCGCCTGGCCGATCACGTTGTTGATCTTGTGCGCGCCGGTGTGGTTCAGGTCTTCGCGCTTGAAGAAGATCTGGGCGCCGTCCATCAGTTCCGACCAGCGCTTGGCGTGGTAGACCGGCGACGGCCGGCCCACGAAATGCTTCAACTCGTAGCGGAATTCGTCGAGGAAGGCGGGGTCGTTGCTGTACTTGGCGTAGGCTTCGTTGAGCTCGGCCAGCGCATGGCTCAGGGTTTCGGCCACGAACGAGCCGCCGTAGGGGCCGAAATGGCCGCGCGCGTCGGGCAGCTGGTAGTCGGTAGTGTGGAACAAGGGGGCGGCAGGGCCCCGGTCAGGTGCGTCTTTCATTGGCATTCTCGCTTTCAATGGTGGCATCGGCGGCCCGGACCGCACGCACGAAGGCGGCGATCTTGTGGGCGTCCTTGATGCCCTTCTGCGCTTCGACACCACTGCTGATGTCGACCGCGTAAGGGCGTACACGCAGCACCGCGTCAGTCGCGTTGGGTACGCTCAAGCCACCACTTAAAACGACCCGAGGCGCGAGCTCTTTTGGGATGAGGGACCAATCAAAAACCTTTCCTGCGCCACCGTAGGCGTCCACGTAAGTATCGAGCAAAAGACCCGAGAACAAAGGACTGGCGGCGCGGTATCGATGTTCGCATTCTAGCAAATCGGCAGCCGATGTGTCGGGCTTGACCCGAAAAGCGCGCAGGAAGGGCTTGTTGAGCGCCGCGGCGATGGCCGCGCACTGGCCCTCGTCCTCGTCGCCATGGAACTGCAGCTGCTGGAACGGCGCGACCGCGGCCACCGTGCGCACCTGGTCCAGGGTCGGGTTGACGAACAGCGCGACCGTGCTGACGAAGGGCGGCGCCGCATGCATCAGCGCCGCCGCCTGGGCCGGCGTGAGGTAGCGCGGGCTGCGCGCATAAAACACAAAGCCGAGCGCGTCCGCACCCGCCGCCACGGCGGCGTGCAGGTCTTCGGCGCGGGTCAGGCCGCAAATCTTGATACGGGTGCGATGCATGGGCTCAGAACCAGGGTAAGGGGCTGCCCGCTTCCTGCGGCAGTCCCCACTTCGGATCGTAATCTATTTTAGCCAGGTACAGGCCGTCCGGCATGAAAGTGGGCGCGGCATCGTTGCGGTCGCGCCCCGCCAGCACGTCGGCCAGCCAGGATGGCGGATGCCTGCCGTTGCCGACGTAGATCAGGGAACCGATCAGGTTGCGCACCATGTGGTGCAGGAAGGCGCTGGCGCGCAGCGTGAACACGAACGCGTCGCCGTGCCGCTCCACCCTCACCTCGTGCATCTGCTTGACCGGCGACTTGGCCTGGCACTGCGAGGAGCGGAAGGCCGAAAAATCGTGGGTGCCGACCAGGTGCGCGGCGGCCGCGCGCATGCGGTCGAGGTCGAGCGGGCGGAAGGTCCAGCCGGCGCGCCCCGCCAGCAGCGGCGAGCGCACCGGTTTGTTGTACAGGACGTAGTGGTAGGTGCGCGAGCGCGCCGAAAAGCGCGCGTGGAATTCCTGCAGCGGATCGGCGGCGGCCGGCACCTCGTGCGCCCAGCGCAGCGCGATCGAATCGGGCAGGAAGGTGTTCACGCCGCGCACCCAGGACGCCATCTCGCGCGTCAGGTCGGTGTCGAAATGGACCACCTGCTCGAGCGCATGGACGCCGGTGTCGGTGCGGCCGGCGCAGGTGGTGGCCAGCTCCACCCGCGCGAATTTGGCGAGCGCGATTTCGAGCTGATCCTGCACGGTGTGGCGGTCGATCTGCTTCTGGTACCCATTCCAGGCGGTGCCGTCGTACTGGACACCGAGCGCTAAACGTTTCACGCCAGTTTGGACCGCATCTCGTTCGCCTTGTTCACCTGCTCGCCGCTGCCGCCCTTGATGACTTCATCGAGCAGCTCGCGCGCGCCTTCCTTGTCGCCGATCTCCTGGTAGGCGATGGCGAGGTCCAGCTTGGTCTCCATCTCCATGTGGGCGGCCGACAGCTCGGCCGGATCGGAGGTGGCCAGCGCCATCTCTTCCAGCTGCGGCAAGGCGTCTTCGGCGCTGGTCGCGGGGGCGGCCGGCGGCAGGTCGAGGTCGATGCTCGACATATCGAATTCCGGCGCGCCGTGGCCGACCGGCGCGGCGCCCGGCAGGTCGGGCAAGGCAAACGGGTCGTCCGCCGGTGCCGCCGGCAGCTCGAACTTCATCGCGTCGAGGTCCGTCAGCGGGTCGGCCGGCGCCGCCGGGCTCAGGCCCGGCAGGTCGAGGTCCTTGGCCAGGTCGGCCATGTCGAATTCGGCCGACAGGTCGGCGTGCTCGGCACCCAGGTCCAGGCTGATGTCGTCGAGCGACTTGGTTGCGGCCGGCGCGGTGGCCGGCGCGGCAGCCGGGGTGTCGAACGACATGTCGAAGGCCATGTCGAGCGATTCCTCGTCGGCGGTCTTGGCGGGAGCGGCCGGCGCGTCGGTGCTGAACTCCATGTCCGGCACCGTGTTCGATGCGGCGGCCGCTTCGTCGACCGGGCCGGGCATCGCGATCGGCGTGGTCTGCGAGATCGGCTCGAAGCTCAAGCCGCCCAGGTCGAAGTCGAGGGTGTGGTCTTCGCTGGCCTTGACCGGCCCCGGCGCCGGCTCGGGTTCGAGCTCGGGCAGCGCGGTCGGGGTGTCGGCGCCCAGGTTCAGGTCGAGGTCCATCAGCGCGCTGTCGGGCGCGCCGGCCAGCTGCTCGTTGAGCAGGGCCTGCTGCGCCAGTTCTTCGGCGGTCGGCGCGGCCGCCACCGGCGCGGCGTCCGCGGCGCTCGCGTACAGCGGGTTAAGCGGATCGATCGACAGGCCCAGCGCCGCGGCCTGCGCCCAGTCGTCGCCCTGGCCCTTGGTCATGCCGTACATCTCGCCGGCCTGGGTTTCGAACGCGCGCTGGTCCTTGCGGGCGGCGTAGATTTCGAGCAGCTTGAGGCGCACCGGATAGCGCTCGGGATGGGTGCGCAGCGCTTCCTTGAGGATCTCCTCGGCTTGCGCGTCGCGGCCGTAGGCGATGTAGACGTCGGCTTCCGCGACCGGGTCGACTTCATTGGTATCGAGCTGGCTGGCGGACGGCGCGAAGCTGGAGTTGAACACGCTGTTGTTGGTGTCCACGCTCTGGCCGCCGGTTTCGGCGAACAGCGAATGCGCCTGGTCGGTCGGCGCGCCGAGGATCGACGGCTCGGTCGGCGCCACCGCGTCCTTCTTCTTGCGACGCGAGAGGCCGAACAGCGCCAGCAGCAGCACGGCCAGGCCGGCGCCGATGTAGTTGATGTTATCCATCAGCATATCGGCGATGCTCGGCTCGGGCGGCGGCGCGGCCTTCTTCGGCGCGGGCTTGGCGGCCGGCGCGGGAGCGACCGGCGCGGGCGCAGGCGCCGCTGCCGCCGGCTTGGCGGCCGGCTTGACTTCGGGCGCGGGCTCCGGCGCCTTCTTCGGCTCGGCCACGGGCTTGCTCTTCACGACCATCAGATTTTGC
>DASRXO010000160.1:0-3302 GCA_035654095.1 Telluria sp. | reverse complement strand
GACGTTGTTGAAGATGCAGAAGCCCATCGCCATGTGCGGGCGCGCGTGGTGGCCGGGCGGGCGGGTGGCGCAGAAGGCGTTGTCGATCTCGCCCGCGAGCACCGCGTCGGTGGCCGCCAGCGCGGCGCCGGCGGCGCGCAGCGCGGCCTGGTAGCTGCCCTTGCACAGCAGCGTGTCCGGGTCGAGCGGATAGTAGTCGCCGGCGCGCTCGGGCAGGTTGTCGCGCACCTTGTCGATCGCGTCGTCGCTGTGGTTGCGGCGCAGCGCTGCGAGCGGCGCCAGCGGCGCCTCGCGCCGTTCGACCAGCCCGTCCAGGCGCGCCAGGATCAGTTGGTCTTCGATGGCCTGCAAGCGGGCCGGCGATTCGGGATGCCACTCCCCCATCTCGTGACGCAGGCAGTCCGGGTGGCTGTAAATTGCTGTGCTCATGTCCCGCTCATGTTCCCGATATGATAATGTGCCGATGCGTTAATCTACCACGCCATCGCGTCCGGCCGCACACGGCGCTCCTTTTCGATCACTACCAGACCATTCCATGTTCAAAAAAATGCACGCCGTCGCCCGCCAGGTCAGCCAGATCGTGGTCGGCAAGGACCTGCAGGTGCGCCAGGCGCTGACCTGCCTGCTGGCCGGCGGCCATCTGCTGATCGAGGACGTGCCCGGCGTCGGCAAGACCACGCTGGCGCACGCGCTGGCGATGTCGCTCGGCCTCCAGTTCAACCGCGTGCAGTTCACCAGCGACCTGCTGCCGGCCGACGTGGCCGGCATCTCGGTCTACGAGCGCGAAAAGAACGGCTTCGTGTTCCACCCCGGCCCGATCTTCACCCAGGTGCTGCTGGCCGACGAAATCAACCGCGCCACGCCGAAGACCCAGTCCGGCCTGCTCGAGGCGATGGAGGAGCGCCAGGTCAGCGCCGACGGCGTCACGCGCGCGCTGCCCGAGCCGTTCTTCGTGATCGCGACCCAGAACCCGGCGCACCAGGTCGGCACCTTCCCGCTGCCGGAGTCGCAGCTGGACCGCTTCCTGATGTGCCTCTCGCTCGGCTATCCGGACGCCGCGGCCGAGCGCGCGCTGCTGCTCGGCGAGGACCGGCGCAGCATGCTCAAGTCGCTGCCGGCGGCGATGCAGCCGGCCGAACTGGCCGCGGCCCAGCAGGCGCTGCGCCAGATCCACACCTCGGCCGCGCTGGTCGATTACGTGCAGGCGCTGGCCCAGGCGTCGCGCCAGGAGGGCCTGTTCGCCGAGGGCCTGTCGCCGCGCGCCGCGATCGCGCTGCTGCAGGCGGCGCGCGCCTGGGCCGCGCTGGAAGGGCGCGACCACGTGATCCCGGAAGACGTGCAGGCGGTGCTGGTGCCGGTCTGCGCGCACCGCCTGCGCGCGCTGAAGTCGGCGCACGGCATGGCGCTGGCCAGCCGCGACCTGGTGCTGCAGCTGCAGAAATCGGTGCCCGTCTAAGCGCCGGGCATGCTCACGGCACTCAAGCGTTTCGGCCGCCGCAAGACGGACACCTGGCTGTTCCAGCTGCGCGGCCCGGAACCGGGCGAGGTGTTCCTCAGCCAGCGCCGCGTGTTCATCGTGCCGACCAAGCCCGGCATCGGTTTCGCCGCGCTGCTGCTGGTGCTGTTGATCGGGTCGATCAACTACAACCTCGGGCTCGGCTTCGCGCTGACCTTCGCGATCGGCGCCTGCGCGCTGGTCGACATGGTGTTCACTTACCAGAACCTGGCGCATCTGCACTTGCGGCCGGGCCGCGCGCCGCCGGTGTTCGCCGGCGAGGACGCGCAGTTCGAGCTGCACATCCTGAACCGCAGTACGCGCGACCGCTATGCCGTGTGGGCCGATTTCGTCAGCGCCGGCGCCGCGCGCCACGTGGCCGATGCGGCGGCCGGCGCCAGCGCCGCGCTGTTGCTGAGCACACCGACCGCGCAGCGCGGCTGGCTGCCGGCGCCGCGGGTGCGCATCGTCACCCGCTTTCCGCTCGGCCTGTTCCGCGCCTGGAGCTATTGGGAACCCGACCTCAAGGCGCTGGTCTATCCCTTCCCCGAAACCGGCGCGCCGCCGCTGCCGATGAGCGGCGCGGCCAGCGAGGACGGCCACGGCCACGCCGGCCATGACGACTTCGCCGGCATCCGCAGCTACCAGCCGGGCGACGCCTTGCGCCATCTGGCGTGGCGCCAGATCGCGCGGCTCGATCCGGCGCTCGGCGGCCAGCTGGCGACCAAGCATTTCGAAGGCGGCGCGATCGAGGAACTGGTGCTCGACTTCGACGCCATGCCGCGCACCGTGGACCTCGAGCTGCGCCTGTCGCGCATGACGCGCTGGGTGCTGGAGGCCGAACAGCGCGCCCTGCCCTACGCGTTCCGCCTGGGCGGGCAGAGCTTCGCGCCGGCGCTCGGCGCGGCGCACCAGGCGGCCTGCCTGCGCGCGCTGGCGCTGGTCGGCGCGGCCGGGGGCGCGCCATGAGCGCCGCCACCGCGCTCGCCAAATTCGCCCAGGCGCTGCCGCGCGATAAGGCCGACACCCTGCTGCTGATGGGCGCCGCGCTGCTGGTGCTGGCGCCGCACGCCGGCCACCTGCCGCCGTGGGTCAGCGCGGTGTGCGGCGCCACGCTCGCCTGGCGCGCGCTGATCACGCTGCGCGGCACCCGCATGCCGCCCTCGCTGTTGCTGCTGCCGGTCGCGCTGGCCGCGATGGGCGGCGTGTTCAGCACCTATCACACGCTGCTCGGGCGCGATGCCGGGGTGGCGATGCTGGTGCTGCTGGTGACCTTCAAGATGCTCGAGATGCACGCGCGGCGCGACCTGTTCGTGGTGATCTTCCTGTGCTTCTTCCTGGTGCTCACCAACTTCTTTTATTCGCAGAGCATCGGCACCGCCTTGCTGATGATCGCCTCGCTGGTGGTGCTGCTCACGGCCCAGCTGTCGTTCCAGTTCACCGGCGCGGTGCCGCCGCTGCGGCGCCGGCTGTGGCTGGGCGCGCGCACCTTCGGGCTGGCGGCGCCGCTGGCGCTGCTGCTGTTCGTGGTGTTCCCGCGCATCCAGGGGCCGCTGTGGGGCTTGCCGGGCGACGCCTCGGCCGGCCGCAGCGGCCTGTCGAACAGCATGGCGCCGGGGAATATCTCGACCCTCGCGCAATCGGACGAGGTGGCGTTCCGCGTCAAGTTCCTCGATCCCGCGCCGCCGCAGCGCCGGCTGTACTGGCGCGGCATCGTGCTCGGCCAGTTCGACGGCCGCACCTGGACCCAGGTGCGGCATCCGCGCGGCGCGCCGGCGCCGGCGGTCACGTTCGCGTTGCGCGGCGC
>DASRXO010000159.1:0-10182 GCA_035654095.1 Telluria sp. | reverse complement strand
GCCCAAAATGAATCCCAGCGCGATGGCGCGTCGCATTGCCGACATTTTCCTGGACAAGGAACTAGGGCCGAAACCTATGCCCGCTGCGCAGCCAGCCCCGTTGACTGAGATTGCGCTCGATCCGGCGCGCCTCGATGCCCTGGCCGGCTACTACGCGCTGGAGCCGGATTTCGGCCTGGCGATCACGAAGGAGGACGGCCGCCTGCTGGCACAGGGGACAGGGCAGCAGAAGGTGCCGCTGTCCGCTGCCAGCGAACGCGAGTTCTTCTTCACCTCGGCCGATCTTCGCCTCACGTTCGACCCGCCGGGCAAGGACGGCCTCTCCGGACGTCTCGTGCTGCACCAGCGCGGCAGCGACCTACCTGCCAGCCGCAGCGCGCAGCCTGGCCTGCTGCTTGAAGGGGCAAAGGCGTTCGAAGGCGAGTTCTACAGCGACGAGCTGCATGTGCTGTACACGGTCGCCCTGAAAGGAGGCAAGCTGATGCTGACCTATCCGCGCGGCACGGTTGAGCTCACTTTCACAGGAAACGGCATATTCGCCGCGGACTTCCCGATCGGCGAGATCAAGTATCAATGCACCCCGCAAGCAGGCTGTAACGGCTTCACGGCCACCAATGGCCGCGTGCGAGACCTGCAGTTCACCAAGGTTGCCATCGTCGGAGCGGGTGTGCGTGCAACGGCGGCGACTGGCGTCTTCCTGGAGCGCGAGACGGTGACCAAGGCCGACAGCCAGGGCAAGCCGGCGTCCTGAGGCGGAGGGGCCATCGAGCATGATAGTCGAATCGCGCTGACTTGGGCATAATGCAATGTCTACACAAACTAACAACACTCCGAACCGCGATGAGCCGACACCGTGCAAGCCGATACCTCCTGGCGCTGGCCTGCTCGCTCGCGGCCGGCCAGGCGGCTGCCGCGCCGGCGCCCTGCCCGCGCCCCTTCACGGTGCCGCTGGCGCCGATCGGCATCAGCGTGGTGGTCAGCGGCGCCAAGGTCGGCGGTATTTACCCGCGCCTGCTCGACACCATCCGCGCCCGCACCGGCTGCCCGTTCAAGCTGTCGCTGGTGCCGCGCGCGCGGCTCGAAGCCATGTTCGAAGCCGGCCAGGCCGACATCCTGATGCCGGCCACCGGCACCCCGCGGCGCGACCGCTACGGCGTGTTCGTGCCGATGCTGGCCACGCGCGCGGTGCTGATCTCCACCGACCACCGGCGCGCCCCGGTGCGCAGCCTGCAAGAGCTGCTGGCGCGCCGCGAATTGCGCGTGGCCCTGGTGCGCGGTAACGATTACGGCGACAACTACGAGGCCGCGGTCAAACAGCTGGCCGCGCAAGGCCGGGCGTTCATGGAAGTCGATCCGCTGCGCGTGGCGCGCCTGCTGCACAACGGTCTGGCCGACGTCACGATCATGACGCCGACCAGCTTCACCGCGGTGCTCAAGGAAGATGCGCGGGTGCGCGACATGCTCGGCAAGCTGCGCCTCGAAACGCTGCACGAACTGCCGTGGCACGAAAGCGGGGTCTATATCTCGCGTACCTCGGTCAGCGCGGCCGAGCGCGCGATGCTGGTCAGCCAGCTGCGCGCCGCCTACCAGTCGAACGCGGTGTGGGAACAGTTCAAACGCTACTATCCACTCGAGGTGGTGGCCATCAGCGCCCGTCCGCGCTGAGCCGTCCGGAGACCGCCTTGCTCGCGGCCTATTTCGCCTCCGCCGTTCGCGTTCAGGTATGCGACCATGGGCGCGTAGGCGTACCATGCGCGAATGGTATGTGCGACCTTCCGCTTTTATGAAGAGCTGAACGATTTCCTGGCGCCCGAGCGCAGGCGGCGCGCCTTCGCTTGCGGCTGCGCGCGCGCCGCCACCACCAAGCACATGATCGAAGCGCTGGGCGTGCCGCATACCGAGGTCGAGCTGGTGCTGGTGAATGGCGAGTCGAGCGATTTCAGCCGCCTCATCGAAGACGGCGACCGCGTGGCCGTGTATCCGAAGTTCGAAACCTTCGACGTCGGTTCGCTGCTCAAAGTGCGAGAACGCCCGCTGCGCACGCCGCGCTTCGTGGCCGACGCCCACCTCGGCGGACTGGCGCGCCTGCTGCGCATGGCCGGCTTCGACACCCTGTACGACAATAACTTCGAGGACAGCCGGATCGAGGCGATCGCCGCGGCCGAGGAGCGCATCGTGCTGACCCGCGACCGCGAGCTGCTCAAGCGCCGCAGCATCACCCATGGCTGCTATATCCACGCCTTGAAGTCGCCCGCGCAGTTGCGCGAGCTGTTCGACCGGCTCGACCTGGCGTCGAGCGCCCGGCCGCTGACGCTCTGCCTGCATTGCAACGCGCCGCTGCGGACGGTCGACAGGGCCCAGGTCTGCGACCAGCTGCCGCCCAGCGTGCGCGCGCTGCAGCACGAGTTCAGCACCTGCGACCTGTGCCGCCGCGTGTTCTGGAAAGGCTCGCACTGGAGGCGCATGAGCGCCCTGCTGGCGAGCCTCGGCTAGCTCAGCCGCCGACGCTCAATACCCGATCGCCGCGCCGGCCGGCTGGCGCTCGTCGTGCGCGCCGTAGTAGTAGCCGGCCCGCACCTTGCCCGACACCGCGCCGTCGCTGCCCGAGCCGGCCGGGCTGGCGCCGGCCGCGCCGGGCAAGCCGACCAGCACCAGTTCGGCCGCGCCCAAGGGCGTCTCTTCGCGCAGCTTGTAGCCCATCTGGAGCAGGATCTTCTGGGTATCCGGCGACAGGCCGCGCGTCTCGAAATTGACCTGGTCGGGCAGCCACTGCTGGTGGATGCGCGGCGCGTTCACCGCTTCCTGCGGCGCCATGCCGTAGTCGATCACGTTCAGCGCGGTCTGCAGGGTGATCGTGATGATGCGCGAGCCGCCGGGCGAGCCGAGCACCATGAATACCTTCCCGTCCTTCATCACCATGCTTGGCGCCATCGACGACAGCGGCCGCTTGCCCGGCGCGATCGCATTGGTCGCGCCCTGCACCAGCCCGAACAGATTCTGCGCGCCCGGCTTGACCGAGAAATCGTCCATCTCGTCGTTAAGGAAGAAGCCGGTGCCCGGCGCAATCACCGCCGCGCCGAAGCGGCCGTTGACGGTGTAGGTGGTCGACACCGCATTGCCCGCCTTGTCGACCACCGAGTAATGGGTGGTCTCGGGCTTTTCGTGCGCCAGCGTATCGGGTTGCACCTCGCTCGACGGCGTGGCCTTGTCGGCGCTGATCTTCTGGCGGATCGAGGCCGCATAGTCCTTGCTCAGCAGGCGCTCGAGCGGATTATCGACGAAGGCCGGATCGCCCAGCAGCGAGTTACGGTCCATGTAGGCGTGGCGCATCGCCTCGGCCATGTAGTGCACCGAGGCCGCCGAGTGGTAGCCCAGCGCCTTCATGTCGTAGCCTTCGAGGATGTTCAGGATCTCGCACATGGTCACCCCGCCCGAGCTGGGCGGCGGCGCCGACACGAACACATAGCCGCGGTAGTTGCAGCTGAGCGGCGCGCTTTCGGTGACCGTGTAGCTGGCGAAGTCGGACGCCTTCAGGATGCCGCCGCCGGCCTTGGCCGCGCGCTCCACCGCCTGCGGGATCGCGCCGTGGTAGAACGCGTCGGGACCGCGTCGTGCGATCAGTTCCAGCGTCCTGGCCAAGTCTTTCTGGACCAGCTTGTCGCCCGGCTGCAGCGCCGAGCCGTCGCGCCGCAAGAAGATCCGGGCCGCCTCGGGGTCCTTGCGGAACCAGTCGGTCTTGGTGTCGAGGATGTCGGTATCGGCGCGCGTCAGCACGAAGCCGGCGCGCGCCAGCCGGATCGCGGGCGCCATGACCTGGGCCCGCGTTAGCTTGCCATATTTGTGCAAGGCGGTGTCGAGCCCGAGCACGGTGCCCGGCGTGCCGGCCGCCAGGTAGCCGTACAGGCTGGCGCTGGTGATCGGCTTGCCGGACTTGTCGAGGTACATGTCGGCGCCGGCCGCGGCCGGCGCCATCTCGCGGAAGTTGATGAAGGTGTCGCGTCCGTCGGCCAGGTGGATGGTCATGAAGCCGCCGCCGCCGATATTGCCGCAGCAGGGATTGACCACCGCCTCGGCATAGCCGACCGCGACCGCGGCGTCGATGGCGTTGCCGCCCATCTTCAGGATATCGACCCCGACCTGCGACGCCAGCCGCTGGGCGCTGACCACCATGCCGTTGGGCGCCTCCAGCGCCGGCCGCGAAGCGGCCTGGGCCTGGCCCAACAGCGCCAGTGTTACCGCGGCCGCGAGGCAGCCCCGTTTCAGATCGACGAACGCCATTCCGTTTCCTTTTACAAGCTGTAATTCATGCGAGCATACACGAAGCGGCCCGAACGGCCGAACGGCGAGAAGTTCGCGGACGGGAAATTACCGGTCGAGTTCAGCGCAACCGGCAGCGCGTCCGGATAGCGGTCGAACAGCTTGTCGGCGCCCAGCGCGAGCTGCATTTTCGGCGTGACCGCGTATCATTGCTTCTCCTGAGCGGGTGTTGTTATTGGGGCGATCAGGGGTCGATTTGCGAGAGATAGGCCGCGGCCTGCTGGATCTGGGTCTCGTCCATCTTGGCGGCGACCGAGGTCATCGAGCCGGGCGGCGGCGGAGCGCCCTTGGCGCGCGCCTGGAAGGCATGCAGGCGCTCGACCAGGAAGGCCGGCGATTCGCCGGCGATGGACGGAAAGCGCGCGCCATTGCCCTTGCCGCCGGCCGCGTGACAGCTGAAGCAGGCCGCGAGGTCCGGGCCGGCGCCGTTCTCGGCCAACTGCTTGCCGGCGGCGACCAGCGCCGGCGCCGGCGTCGGCGCGCCGCCCGGGCGCGGCGGATGCTGCTGCGAAAAGTAGGTGGCGAACGCCTGCATGTCGCTGTCGGACATGCCGTGCGCGATGCCCTGCATGATCGGGCTGGCGCGAGTGCCGGCCCTGAACATCGACAGCGCGTGCGCCAGGTAGTCGGGATTCTTGCCGGCCAGCCGGGGCGCGCCGGCCAGACTGCCCTGCCCGGCCACCCCGTGGCAGGCCAGGCAGGCATCGACCGCGGGGGCCGCCTGGCAAGCGCCGGCAAGCAGTAGCAGCGCGGCGGTGGTGAGAATGCGTGAGAATGCGGTGAACGACATCGTGAGGTCCCTCCCTTGTTCAACTGAGATTTAGCATATCAAGGAAGCTATCGATTATTCATTAAACATTCTTAATGTGCATCGCGCGCCACACGCAATCGTTTGTATAAGGCGCGCAAGCACCATGACGGACAATCCATGTACAAAATGCATGATATCGGTGCATTTGCGCCAGCTATGTGGCTGAATTCGCATGGCGCAAATGTTGCTTACGATTGTGACAATTGCGGCACGGGGAGTCGGACAATGGGAGCGCAGCAGCTTGGACGCGACAAGTGGGTCACGCAGGAGGCGGCATCGCGCCGCGCGCTGCTGCCCGATCCGGTTGCCCTCGCCGCCAAATTCGGCCGCTGGTGGTTCGACCCGGCCGGCGCCCAACTGCTGCTGTCGCTGGAGGCCGCCGCCATGCTGGGCGCCGCGCCCGGCCCGCGGCGCGAGCTGGCCGGTTGCCTGGCCTGCGTGCCGGCCGAAGACCTCGCGCTGGTGCACGCCACGCTGGCGGCGGGCAGCGCCGGCGCCAGCGATTGCGAATTCCGCGTGTTCACCATCGGCGAAGGCTTGCGCTGGCTGCGGCTGGTCACATTGGCGCCGGCGGCCAGCGCCGATCCGGCCGGGGTCGAGGGCGTTCTCACCGACATCACCGCCAGCAAACACGCCGCCATGCGCGAACAGTTCAGCCTCGAGTCGACGCGGGTACTGATCGGCACCCAGACCCTGGACCATGCTGTGACCAAGGTGATCGAAATGGTGTGCGTCGACCTGGGCTGGGACTGCGGCATGTACTGGTCGCTCGAAACCGGCCGCGGCGAGCAGGCGCAACTGGTGTGCGAACACTACTGGAGCGGGCCGAGCGTGCTCGCACCCGACGTGCTGATCAACCTGGGCCGCGGCCGCCATCGCCTGTGCGTCGCACCGGGCGACGGCGTGCTGGGCGAAGTCTGGAGCTCGGGCGAGGCGCGCTGGATCGAGGACATCGCCAACGATCCCGGCTTCCTGTTTCCGCAATACGCGCGCCAGACCGGCATCCGCTCCGGTTACGCCTTCCCGGTGTCCTACGAAAGCGGCGATGGCCATCAGCACAAGCCGGGCGTGCTGGTGTTCTTCAGCCGCCACGCGCGCCAGCGCACCGCCCAGCTGCCCAGCCTGTCGGCCGCGATCGGCGGCCTGATCGCCCAGACCGCGCAGCGCATCGCGCAGCAGGAGAGCATCCGCCAGCTGGCCCAGATCGATGTGCTGTCGGGGCTGTCGAACCGGCGCCATTTCCACGACTTGCTGGACGAGGCCTGCGCCCAGGCCGACCGACGCGGCACGGCGATGGGCCTGCTGTACATCGACCTCGACCGCTTCAAGCCGATCAACGACGCGCTCGGCCACGAAGTCGGCGACGCGGTGCTGCGCGAATTCGCCCAGCGCCTCGCGCTGCTGACGCCGGAAGACGGCCAGGCCGGGCGCGTGGGCGGCGACGAGTTCGCGCTGTTTCTCCATCCCGGCAACGCGCCCGAGCGCTTGGCCGAAGCGGCCCAGCGCGTGATGATGGCGGCCCGCACCCCATTCGTCATCGATGGCCGCGAGCTGGCGATTTCTGCCAGCGTCGGCATCTCCGTATTCCCTGAAAACGGCAGTTGCGGCGCCGAGCTGCTGCGCCATGCCGACACCGCGATGTACCGCGTCAAGCGCAGCGGCCGCAACGGCGTGAGCTTCTTCTCGCAGGGCGGCGAACAGACCCAGGCGCTGGCGCAGTCGGCGCTGGTGCAGCAGCTGACGGTCGAAGCCGAACTGCTGCACGCGCTGGCCGGCGACGAGTTGTTCATGGAATACCAGCCGGTGTTCCATACCGAGGACCACGGCGTGCGCGCGGTCGAGGCGCTGATCCGCTGGCGCCGGCCGAACGGCGAGATCGTGCGGCCCGACCTGTTCATCCCGATCGCCGAGCAGAGCCATCTGATCGTCGCGATCGGGCGCTGGGTGGTGCGCCAGGCCTGCCGCGACCTGGCGTGGATGAATCGCTCGGGCATGGCCGGGGTCCAGCTCAACGTCAACATGGCGGCGCTCGAGTTCCTGAACGTGAACCTGCCGGCCGAGCTGGCGGCCATCACCGACGCCGCCGGCATCGAGCCGCGCCACCTGTGCCTGGAACTGACCGAGGGCATGATGATGAACCACGCCGACCAGGTGATCCCGGTGATGCGCGCGCTGCGCGGGCATGGTTTCAAGATCAGCGTCGACGATTTCGGGATGGGTTATTCCTCCTTGTCGCGTTTGAAAGACTTGCCGATTTCTTCACTCAAGATCGACCGCTCCTTCGTGCACGGCCTGCCCGAGGACCACCAGGACCGCGCGATCGTCCAGACCATCGTCGACATCGGCCGCAATATGCGGCTCGAGGTGGTGGCCGAAGGGGTCGAGACCGAGGCCCAGCTGGCCCACGTGCGTGCGCTCGGCTGCACCCTGGTGCAGGGCTATCTGATGGGGCGTCCGCTGCCGCTGGCGGCGCTGGTGGCGGCCCATGCGCGGTCGGCGGCGCTCCAACAGCCGGCCTGAACGCGCGCGTCAACGGCGGGGCTCGGTTACAATGCGGGCACCCTTCCCCACCCTGGACTTGCAATGAAAGTACTCTCCATCCTTGCCCTGGCGCTGGCCGGCGCGTGCGGCGGCGTGCACGCCGCCGATCACCTTCCCGACACCGGCTGGAACACCTCCGCCGAACTGGGCGCCATCAGCACCACGGGCAACACCATCGGCACCTCGGTCACCGGCAAGATCGACGCGCGCCAGGAGCTCCCGAACTGGAGCAACGAATACATCTTCTCCGGCTACTTCAAGGAAGACGTCGACACCGCCGCCGACGGCACACAGGAGCGAGTGCGCTCGGCCGAGCGCTACGAGCTGTCTGCCAAGGCCGCCTTCAAGCTGATCGAAGACGGCCACAAGCTGTTCGCGCTCGGTTCGCATGTGAACGACAAGTTCGGCTCCTACACCTCCTACTCGACCGTCGGCATCGGCGACAGCAGCAGCCTGTATGAGGACAAGGAACGCGGCAACCACGTCGATCTCGAACTGGGCCCGGGTTATTTCAGCGGTACGCGGGCCACCGGCCAGCTGGAGAGCGGCTTCACGGTGCGCGGCGCGGCCGCCCTGCGCTGGCACCTGAGCCCATCGGCGGTGTTCACGCAAACCGCGAGCGTCGAACGCAGCACCTCGAACGTGCACTCGGCGGCCGAGGCGGCGCTCAGCACCAAGATCAACGGCACCATGCAGATGAAGGCCGCGTTCGTCGCGCGCAGCGACACCAACCCGTCCGACGGCAAGAAGAACACCGACACCCAGACCTCGCTGACGCTGGTTTACTCGTTCTGAGCCGCTAGCCCTCGGCCCGGGTGCGCAGGTACTCGGGCAGGCCGTCGGCGCTCTTGTCCCAGGCCAGGCGGTACGACGTGAAAGTGTGGTCGTCGGGCGCGACATCGGCGGGCGCATCGAGGCTGCAGATGGTGATGTCGATGTCGCCGGGCATGTCTTCGTGCTCGTAACTGAGCTGGGTGCCGCAGTTGCCGCAAAAGGTGCGCGTGACGTGCCGGCTCGAGTGAAAGCGCAGCGGCGCGCCTTTCAGCAGGCGGTAGCCGGACAGGCGCAGGCTGAACCAGCCGACGTTCGGCGCGCCGCTGGTGCGCCGGCAATCGCCGCAATGGCAGATCGTCTTGTGGAAGATCTCGCCCGACGCCTGATACCGGATCGCGCCGCAAAAACAGCCGCCGTTCAAGATCATGATCTCCTCCTGCCGCGTGGCGCCAGCCACCAGTGTATGCGCAAGAGGGCGCGGGCGCCGTTCGCCTAGGGTTTCGCGGTCTTGCTGTCGATGCTGGGCGCGCCGGCGCCGTGCGCGACGACCATCAGCAAGCCGCCGGCCATCGCCAGGTTTTTCATGAAGTTAATCATCTGCATCTGGTCGGCGAAGTTGCGGTGGAAGAGGAGCGCCGCCAGCAGGCTGAAGCCGGCCAGCGCGGCCGCGGCCCAGCGCGCCTTGAAGCCCAGCAGCAGCATCAGGCCGCCGCCCAGTTCGGCCAGGATCACCAGCGGCAGCAGCGCGCCGGGCACGCCGGTCGACTCCATGTATTGCTGGGTGCCGGCATAGCCTGTGATCTTGCCGAAACCTGACAGGATGAAAATCAGCGACATCAAAATCCGTGCAGCGACATTCAGGGCAGCGTCCATCATGATCTCCGGTTGGGGTGAGAAGTGTCCGCCGCAAGCATACGGCAAGCCCGCGGGCATTGCAATAACGCTAATTCGTGGGCGCCGCGGCTTGACGGCCCATGAATCGGGTTATGATCCGGGCATCTGGATTCCGGGGAGGCAGACATGCACAAGGGAGTGACGTATGCGCTGCTGGCCGCCGCGCTGTTCGGCGCGAGCACGCCGTTCGCCAAGACCCTGGCCGGGCACGTGGCGCCGGTGACGCTGGCCGGCATGCTCTACCTCGGCAGCGGGCTCGGCCTGCTCGCCTGCTTCATGGTGCGCGCGCTGTCGCGCCGCGCGCCGCAGGACAAACCGGCCGGCCTGCGCGCGCCCGACCTGCCGTGGCTGGCCGGCGCCATCCTGGCCGGCGGCGTGGCCGCTCCGGTGCTGCTGATGGCCGGGCTGGCGCTGACGCCGGCCTCGTCGGCCTCGCTGCTGCTCAATCTGGAGGGCGTGCTGACCGCCCTGCTCGCCTGGTTCGTGTTCAAGGAAAATTTCGACCGCCGCATCTTCGCCGGCATGTTGCTGATCGTGGCGGCCGGCGTGCTGCTGTCGTGGGAACAGGCGCCGGCGCTGGGCGTGCCGTGGGGCGCGCTGGCGATCGTCGGCGCCTGCCTGTGCTGGGCGATCGACAATAACCTGACGCGCAAGGTGTCGGCCAGCGACGCGCTGCAAATTGCCTGCATCAAGGGGCTGGTGGCGGGCGGCGTCAACCTGGCGATCGCCTTCGCGCTGGGCTTCCGGCTGCCGGCGCCGGGGACGGTGCTGGCGGCGGCGATGATCGGTTTCTGCGGCTACGGCTTGAGCCTCGTGATGTTTGTGCTGGCCTTGCGCCATCTGGG
>DASRXO010000158.1:0-2150 GCA_035654095.1 Telluria sp. | reverse complement strand
CATGGCGGCGCTGAAGAAGCGGTAGCGGTTGCGGCCGGCGTGCTTGGCCGCGTACATCGCCGCGTCCGCGTTGGTCACCAGCTCGTCCGGCAGGATCGCGTCCTGCGGGTACAGCGTGATGCCGATGCTGGCCGAAATCCGCGCCTCGCCGCGCGCCAGGTGGAAGGGCTTGGCCAATTCCTCCAGCAACTCCCGGCTCAGCATGTCGATATGGGCCGGCCGCGTGATGTCGGTCAGGATCACCATGAACTCGTCGCCGCCCAGCCGCGCCACGGTGTCGGTATCGCGCACGCAGGCGCTGATGCGGCGCGCCACCCGCTGCAATAACTCGTCGCCGGCGGCGTGGCCGTAAGCGTCGTTGACCGCCTTGAAATCGTCGAGATCGATGAACAGCAGCGCCAGCGGCAGGCCGGTGCGCGCCGCGTGCTTGACTTCGTGTTCGAGACGGTCGCCGAACAGGCTGCGATTCGGCAAGTCGGTGAGGAAGTCGTAATTCGCGCTGTGCCGGATCCGCTCTTCGTTGGCCTTGCGCTCGGTGATGTCGCGCGCGGTCCCGGCCACCGCCTCGACCTCGCCCTGCGCGTCCAGCACCGGCACCAGCAGGTATTCATAGGCCAGCGCATGGCCGCCGCGCAGCCGGTACTGCATCTCGCCGCGATGGGTGGCCTTGGCCGCGATCACATGGCGCGCGTGTTGCTCGAAGTCGGAGTGGAAGGGCGCGCACAGCGCGTACATGTTCTGGCCCGGCAGCTGGCCGGCGCTCATGCCGTACAGCCGGGCCAGCGCGCGGTTGGCGTAGATCAGCAGGCCGTCGCGGTCGAAGATGTAGTTGAGGTCGGGCGAGGTCGCGAGCAGGGTCTCGAACAGCCGGGTCTGGCGCTCCTTGTTGGCCGAGTAGCGCGCCAGCGATTCGCCCAGCGCCTGGTCGATCGCCTCGTTAAAGCGCATCATGTCGTCCACGCCCTCGCCGGCCACATGGCCCGGACACGCGCTCCACAGGCGCAGCACGCTGGCGCGCAGGGCGCGGAATTCGGACATCGTGTGGTCCACGCTGAAGCCTTCCGACAGGCGCGCCGCGCCGTGCAGCTCGGCCGCGCTTTCCTGCAGCGGGCGCGGCGCATGGCCCTGGGCCTTGGCGGCTTGCTGGTCGGCCGACTGGGCTCGCGCGAGGTCGGCCGCGATCGCCAGCAAGATGGCGCCCGCATGGTCGCGCAGCGCGCGCGGGTCCATGCGCCGCGCCGGCGGCAGCTGCCGGGCGAAGGCTTGCCATTCGTCGAGGATGGCCTCGATCCGGGCCGGGATGAAGTCGGACAGCCGCATGCTCGCCGCGCCCCTCAGGCCACGCTGCGGATGAAGCGCTCGAGCGCGCCCGCCTCCAGCGGCTCGCTGAAATAGCTGCCCTGCATTTCGTCGCAGCCGTGCACCTTGAGGAAGTCGAGCTGGCTGCGGGTTTCGACCCCCTCGGCCACCACGCACAGGTCGAGGTCGTGGGCGATGTCGATCATGGCCTTGACCAGCGGCCCGGCGCGGCTCTCGGGATTGATCTCGCGCAGCGAGGAGCGCGCCATCTTCAAATGGGTGAGCGGCAGTTTTTGCAGGAAGCTCAGGCTGGTGTTGCCGTCGCCGAAGGCATCGATCGACAGCTTCATGCCGCTCTCGCGCAACTGGCCGGCGATCTCGCGGCCCAGGTGCGGGTTGCGCAGCAGCGCTTCTTCCTTGAGCTCGAGTTCGAGCCACTGGCAGGGCAGGCCGTACTTGCCGAGCTGGTCGCCGATGCGCGCCACGAAGTTGTGCTGGCTGAATTCGCGGTAGGAGGCGTTCATCGACACCACCAGCTCGGGGTGGCCGCTGGCCCGCCATTGCCGCATGAAACCGCACACCAGGTCCAGCACCCGTTCGCCGAAGGGGATGATCAGGCCGCTTTCCTCCGCTTCGGGCAGGAAGGACGCGGGCAGCAAGACGCCGTGCTCGGGATGGCGCCAGCGCAGCAGCGCCTCGATGCCGCTGACCTTGCCGGTGCGCAGGCACTGGCGCGGCTGGAACAGCAGGAAGATTTCATCGCCGTCGATCGCGCTGCGCATGCGGCTTTCGAGCTTTTCCCTGGCCTCGGTGCTCGACTTCATGTCGGGCGAAAAGAAATGGACGTCGCT
>DASRXO010000157.1:0-2666 GCA_035654095.1 Telluria sp. | reverse complement strand
CAGCTTTCGCACATCCATATTATTTCTATAAGACTGGAGACACCATGATCGCACTGCAATTATCCGGCTTCAAGGCCTTGCTGGCGGGCGCCTTGCTCGCTTGCGCGTTCAGCCAGGGCGCGCTGGCGGCCGAGGCCGGCGGCGTCAAGTTCGATGAGACGGCCAAGGTGGCCGGCAAGGAGTTGAAATTGAACGGGGTGGGCGTGCGCACCAAGTTCATCATCAAGGTGTATTCCGCCGGCCTGTACCTGCCGGAAAAAAAGACCACCGCGGCCGAGGTGCTAAAGCTGGAAGGGCCGCGCCGCATGACCTTGGTGATGCTGCGCGAGGTGTCGTCCGAATCCTTCGGCAAGGCCTTCATGGATGGCCTGAACGACAATGTGGATAACGCGGAGAAGATGAAGCTGATCCCGCAGATCAGCAAGTTCGGGGAGATGTTCGCCATGCTCGAGGCGCTGAAGAAAGGCGACGTGCTGCACCTGGACTGGATCCCGGGCAGCGGCACCCAATGCGAGCTGAACGGCAAGAAGATCGGTGAAGTGGTGCCGGATCTCGCCTTCTACAACGCCGTGCTGCGTATCTGGCTCGGCGACAAGCCGGTCGACCGCTCGTTGAAACCGGCGCTGCTGGGCGAAGCGAAATAACGCCGTTCCCGCGCAGGCGGGAACCCATACCCCGTATGAGTTCCCCCCATGGCGCGCGCTGGCGTTCCCTGTAGGGGCGGAGATGAGGCGGTATAGGTTCCCGCCTCCGCGCGAACGACGACGGCGGGTTTAGCTGCGCGAGGACATCGCCCGCAGTTCCGCCGCGTGGCTGGGGCCGTGGGAGGCGTCGATCATCTCTTGCACCAGGAGCGCGTCGCGCATTTGGCGGCGCGCCGCCAGCTCATGCTTGGTCAGGCGCGGATTTACCAGCAGCACCAGCGCACGCACGATGCCGCTGAGTAGCGGCTTGAACAGCATGAACAGCGCGCCGAAGCCCGCCACGGTAAACAGGACACGCAGCAGGGGCAGCACGGAACCGGTGGTCTGAATCAGGGTAGAGGTGGTAGTCATGTTCTTCCAATGCATAAATAGTTGTTGCGAAGTACTATAATGCAGTGCAACATATAAATCCAATTCCAATTCCAGATACCAATTATATTAATCGTGAATGGAATAGGCTACCATTTACACCTTGACCATTTACTCCTGAGCCCGCCATGAGTTTCCTGACCCTCGACCTGAATCTGCTGCGCGTATTCGACGCGGTGATGACCGAGCAAAACCTGACGCGCGCCGCCGGCCACCTCGCGATGACCCAGCCGGCGGTATCGAATGCGATCAAGCGCCTGCGCGAAAGCCTGGGCGACGAATTGCTGATCCGCACCGCCTATGGCGTCAAACCCACCCCGCGCGCCGAAGCGCTGTGGCCGGCGGTGCGGGCCGCGCTGGCCGGGCTGGAAGCGGCGGTCACGCCCGAAACCTTCGACGTCGCCAAGGCCCACGCCACCTTCCGCATGGCGATGGCGGATGCCACCGCCGCGTTCTGGCTGCCCTCGCTGATGCGCTCGATCGAAAGCGAAGCGCCGGGCGTCAACGTACGCATGGTGCCGCTGACCACGCGCGAACCGCGGCCGATGCTGCTGCGCGGCGATATCGATCTGGCGGTGGGCTTTTTCCCCGGCGTCGCGGCCCAGCTGTCGAGCGACACCGGCTCGCCGATCCGCCACGAACGCCTGTATTCCGGGCATTACGTGTGCGTGATGCGCAAGAGCCATCCGCTGGCCCAGCAGGAACTCACGCTCGACAATTACTGCGCAGCCAACCACCTGCTGGTGAGTTTCTCGGGCCGCGCGCACGGCCTGACCGACGAGGCGCTGGCGCAGCTTGGGCGCGAGCGGCGCATCCTGCTGACCGTCAACCAGTTCTTCACGGCCGGCCGGGTGGTGGCCAATTCGGACTTGATCACGGTGCTGCCGAAGCACCTGATCGCCTCGACCGGCATGACCGATGCGCTGGTGTGGCGCGAGCTGCCGTTCACGCTGCCGGCGGTCCACCTCGACATGCTGTGGCACGAGCGCGACGCACGCAGCCCGGCCCACAAATGGCTGCGCCAGCATCTGGAAGCGATGAACACCACCAGCCTGCCGAAGGCGATGGCGTAATCTCCTTACGACCCGCTCGAGCGGTAGCCGATGCGGAAGCCGCCCCAGTGCTTGCCGTCGACGTAAATCGGCGCCGACAGATCGTGCATCACTTCGCCCGTATCGCGCTTGTAGGTCTGCAGCAGGAAGGGCTTGGTGTTCGAGCCGCAGCGCGAGCCGGTGCGGTCGTTGAAGATGCGCTTGGTGCGGTTGTGGACGATGTCGACCTCGTAATTCCCGGTCAGCGGCTGGGAAAATTTCTTGTTGTGGGTCGGGAAGTAACCCTTGTTGTCGACCGCGCCCGCATACGCCAGCTGCGGCATGCGCGCCAGCAGCGCCTCCTGCAAGGCCGGCAAGACCCGATCGGTGAAGGCGTCGAAGCGCGTCGTGTGCTTGGGCGGATCGGTGTGCGAGCTGGCGCACTTCGCCGGCCACCACCGCGAAACCGCGCCCGTGTTCGCCGGCGCGCGCGGCCTCGATCGCGGCGTTCAGCGCCAGCAGATTGGTGCGCGCGCCGGCGAACACGGGCGCGGTTTCGCGG
>DASRXO010000156.1:0-2958 GCA_035654095.1 Telluria sp. | reverse complement strand
CCAGGCCGAAGCCCATGCCGCCGGTGCTCATCTCGGCCTTCAGCTTGAGGATCAGGGCCACGGTGGTGAGCGCGGCGATCGCCATGCCGGTCATGCCGAAGGCGTTGCCCTTGCGCGCCGTGGACGGCGACGGACAGCATCATTGTCTCCTCTAAGCGTTTTTCAACAGGCGACCGGGCTGCAAGTCGCGCGTCGTTCAGGTACAAACGTCTATGCGTCTGTTTTGTCGGAACGATCCAGTGAAAGTATCACTACCAGGGAGGTGCTGAACAGGGACCGGAATGTCAATTATCAGGAGTTTTCCGCGCTTTTTGCCGCGGCGCCGATTTGAGTGCCGCTCTCGGGGCCAGGCGCGACGGCCGCCCGGACGCTCTCGCGGTAGAGGCCGGGCGTGGTGCCATACCATTGCCGAAAACGGCGGGCGAAATAGCCCTCGTCGGAAAAGCCCGACGCGTGCGCCACGTCGCCGATCCGCATCGAGGTATTGGCCAGCAGTTCTTGCGCGCGCTCCATCCTGCGCTCGGTCACCAGGTCGGTAAATGTCTTGCCCAGCTCCTTCTTCAGCAAATGGGCCAGGTAATTGGGCGACAGGAAGGCCGCCGCGGCCGCATCCACCAGGTTGAGGTCGCGCGTGAGATTGTCCCGGATGTGCCGCGTGACGCGCAGCAAGGCGTCGCGCCGGCCGGTGGAGTTGGTCTTGGCGTTGGCCCGGTACAGCAGCTCGGTTTCGTGGCGCCGGCAGGTCAGCCCGATCAGCTGCAGCAGCATGCCGCGCAGGATTTCCAGCGAGCCGAAATGGCGTTGCCTGTTTTCCAGCATCATCTGGGCCAGCATGGCGTCGACGTCCGCCAGGTCGCTGCCCGCGAGACGAAAGTCGATGTATTCCTGGTACAGGAAGGGCGCCAGTTCCGGCACCCGCGAGATGGGGACGTCTTCCAGGTCGAGCGGGTCGACGTCCAAGTCCGGCCGCAAGAAACGCTGCGAGAAATTGATGACGACAAAGCGCGCTTGCGGCGGAAGCGGCACCAGATGCACGCGGTACGGCAACACGAAGGTCAGGGTGCCCGGCTGCACCGGACGGACCGAACCGCCGATCGTCTGCTGTGCGGCGCCGTCCAGCGTGACCATGATCTGAGAAAATTCATGGCGGTGCGGCTGCGTCAGGGGGCGCGCACGGCCTGATCGCGGATGTCGAATTCGAGATAGATGGCGCGCTCCGCCATCGCATAAGTTTGGACAAGGTCAGCCGTACCCCATCCGTTCAGTTCACGCATTGCTTGATGCTTTCTGAATTAGCACAGACGCGTTCGCGGCTAACGCCCTGTGTCGACCTGCGTCGATCTTATCGCATGTGATACTTCCGTGCAACCGACGCAAGCGCGGGGCGGCCGCGCCCTGGCAATGGCTGCGGGCGTGTCCTTGATCTTTTCATGGATGAAAGCGGCAACGATTCCGGGCGAGCTTCCCGATTTGAATCGTTGCCGAAGACTTCTTCTACGATCAGAAAATATATTTCATTCCGGCCGAAATGCCACGCAATTTTCCGCCGGCATAGCAATGAGGCGCATTGCCATTCGGATCGAAGCCGCTTGCATCCGTATTCGACGCGTCGTGGCAATCGGTCGTCACGCCGCGTCCGCCAGCACCCAGATCATAGTGAGCAAATTGATGATTATTGGTCATCGCATAGTCCACATAGGTGCTCAGGTTTTGGTCGACGGCATGCTTCCACGCCAGGGTGACCATGTCGGCGGCATTGTCGACGCCGGCGCCTGGATCGGTGTTATGTTGACCGGGATCGCCCTCGCCCCGTCCCGCATGGGCCCAACCGAAATGCACACTGTCGGATGCCGTGAGGGTTTGGCTGACCGCGAGCCAATAGCCATTGCGGCTGCGTTCGTTCTGGTACTGCAAATAGTCCGGCACGCTGCGCTTCATGGTTTCCCAAATTGCGCTCACCGTTGTTTTTGTCGGGAATTGATACTGGACGCCAAGCTTCGCGGCATGCTCGTCGGCCACTGCGTTCGGATCATAGGTAGCCAAGTCGCTGGTCCGGTTCACGCCCGCATGCTTTTCATAGGCAGCGGTGACATACAGCGGACCTTCCGCATAGGCCGCGCTGATACTGTAGGCCGCGCCGTAGGCCCCGTCATTGCACGCCTCGGGCGTGCCGCCGCTGCCGGGGATATTGCCACCCGCGCAGTCCGCTTCGCCGGCCGCCAGGTTGCTGTTGTCGTAGCCGCGATTTTGTCCGGGCGAGACCAGGGCGTTGACCGTGACGCCGTGCATGTTTGGCGACTCGTACCACAGGGCATGGTCGAGACGCGTCCCGAATTCCACGCGGTTGTCGCCGCCCGTGTTGCCCATGATGACCGCGTAATCGCCCAGCATGCCGGTGAACGCATTGAATCGTGCGGTCGCCGTCTTGTACGGCGCGTCTGTTTTGCCGATCTTGAACGCGCCGAAGGTGGGCGATGCGATCCCGATAAAGCTGTTGCGCGAAGTCAGGCCGCCCTTGACGGCATTGCTGGCATTGCTGTTCGTTTCCGACGTGCCCGCGGTGGCGGACACATCGATCTGCGTTTCGAGCTGGTAGACGAAATCGAATGGCATCTCGCCCAATTTTTGAAAGCCGCGCACACCCACGTACGACAAATTGCTCGAGATCGCAGGCAGCCATCCTGTGCGACCAGCGGGAGTGGAACCGTCGCTGGCGCGCGCGCTGCCAAGTCCCTTGGTCGTGTCTTCGATCGACAGGTCGAGGTTGCCATACAGGGTGGCTTCGCCGCCCCGCGTCAGCACGGTGAATCCGTTTCCGGATTTGCGTTGGATGCCTTGCGCGGCACTGCTGGAAGCTGGCGGGGCCGCGGCGATGGGGGCCGCCGGCGCGCTGGCGCGGTTCGCATCGCGCGCCGACAGTTCTTCAACGCGCTGCATGAGGGCTTGCACCTGTTGCTT
>DASRXO010000155.1:0-2737 GCA_035654095.1 Telluria sp. | reverse complement strand
GACGAGATGACGCAGCAGAACGCGGCGCTGGTCGAACAGGCTGCGGCGGCCGCCGAGAGCATGCAGGAACAGGCGCAGAAGCTGGCGCACGCGGTCAGCATCTTCAAGCTCGATGGCGACGCGCACAAGGCGCTGCGCGCGCCGTTGCGGGCGCCGCGGGTGGCGATGGCCGCGCCGCGCGCCGCGGTGACGCACCAGGCGGCGCCGGCCGCCGCGCCGCAACCGAGGAAGGCGGCGGCAACCAGCGAAGTCTGGGAAGAATTCTGACGTCGTTCCCGCGGAGGCGAGAACCCATGGCGCGCCACCCAGCACGCGCGCTATAGATTCCCGCCTCCGCGGGAATGACGGCGCGAGCGGGACAAGATTGAAAGTGAAGCAAAGTGCCGCAAAATAAACAGGAAACGGTCAAGGAATTCAATTTCACCAAGAGTGATTTTGAGCGAGTCCGTGCGTTGATCTACAAACGGGCCGGCATCTCGCTGGCCGACAGCAAGCAGGAGATGGTCTACAGCCGCCTGGCGCGCCGCCTGCGCGCCACCGGCATCGTGTCGTTCGTGACCTACCTCGACGAGCTCGAGGCGGGCAAGATGGGCGACGAGTGGGAGTCGTTCACCAACGCCCTGACCACCAACCTGACCTCGTTCTTCCGCGAGGCCCACCACTTCCCGCTGCTGGCCGAGCACGTCAAGGGCCTGCGCGACGGCCCGCTCACGATCTGGTGTTCGGCCAGCTCCACCGGCGAGGAGCCGTATTCGATTGCGATGACGCTGTGCGAGGCCTTCAACACCCTGAACCCGCCGGTCCAGGTGATCGCCACCGACATCGACACCAATGTGCTGGCCACCGCCGCCAACGGCGTGTACGGCATCGACCGGCTCGACAAGATGGCGCCCGAGCGCGCCAAGCGTTTTTTCTTGCGCGGCAAAGGCGAGCAGCAGGGCATGGTGCGGGTGCGTCCCGAACTGCGCCAGCTGGTCACCTTCAAGCAGCTCAACCTGCTGGCCGACCAGTGGCCGATCAACGGCCAGTTCGACGTCATCTTCTGCCGCAACGTGATGATCTACTTCGACAAGGCGACCCAGCGCAAGATCCTGTCGCGCTTCGTCCCGATGATGAAACCGCATGCCCTGCTGTTCGCCGGCCATTCGGAGAATTTCCTGTACGTGTCCGAGTCCTTGAAATTGCGCGGCAAGACGGTATACGAACTGGATGAGCCGCGCGGCGCCGCCGCACGCTAGCCACATCGAAACGAGAACTGAACATGGCTACCAACACCAAAGAACAATTCGCCACCAATGTCTACTACGACCGGACGTTCGACTGCGATGCCGCCAAGATCCTGCTGGGCGAGTACTACTACACCGGCAAGGACATGCTGATCGTGACCGTGCTCGGGTCCTGCGTGTCGGCCTGCATCCGCGACCGCATCAGTGGCCTGGGCGGCATGAACCACTTCATGCTGCCGGACGGCGGCGATTCCAACAGCCCGGTGTCGGCCTCAATGCGCTACGGGACCTACGCGATGGAGGTCCTGATCAACGACCTGCTGAAGGCGGGCGCGCGGCGCGAGAACATGGAAGCGAAAGTGTTCGGCGGCGGCGCGGTGCTGCGCGGCTTCACCGCGATCAACGTCGGCGAGCGCAACGCCTCGTTCGTGATGAACTACCTGAAGACCGAGAAGATGCGGGTGGTGGCCGAAGACCTCAACGACGTCTATCCGCGCAAGGTCTACTTCTTCCCGCGCACCGGCAAGGTGCTGGTCAAGAAGCTGATGCAAACCCATAATGACACGCTGGCACGACGCGAACTCGATTACGCGAGCCGGCTCAAGGTCGAGCCGGTCGGCGGCGAGATCGATCTGTTTTAACCTCCAAGGCGGCGCATATGAAGATCAAGGTATTGATCGTGGACGATTCGGCGCTGATCCGCAGCGTCATGAGCGAGATCATCTCCAGCCAGCCCGACATGGAAGTGGTGGGCGTCGCGCCCGACCCGCTGGTCGCGCGCGAGCTGATCAAGCAAACCAACCCGCACGTGCTGACGCTGGACGTCGAGATGCCCAAGATGGACGGTCTCGACTTCCTCGAAAAGCTGATGCGGCTGCGGCCGATGCCGGTGCTGATGGTGTCCTCGCTGACCGAGCGCGGCTCCGAGATCACCATGCGCGCGCTGGAACTGGGCGCGGTCGATTTCGTGACCAAGCCGAAGATCTCGATCCAGGCCGGGATGCGCGAGTACACCGAACTGATCGCGGACAAGATCCGGGCCGCGGCCAAGGCCCGCATCAAGCCGCGCACGCTGGATGCGGCCAAGCCGCTCGGCGCGCTGCCGCAGATCCGCAATCCGCTGACCTCGTCGGAGAAGCTGATCATCGTCGGCGCCTCCACCGGCGGCACCGAGGCGATCCGCGAATTCCTGATGCAGATGCCGTCCGACTGTCCGGGCATCCTGATCGCCCAGCACATGCCGGAGGGCTTCACCACCTCGTTCGCGCGCCGCCTCGACTCGCTGTGCAAGATCAGCGTGCGCGAGGCGGCCGGCGACGAGCGGGTGCTGCCCGGCCACGCCTACATCGCGCCCGGCCACTCGCACCTGCTGCTGGCCCGTTCGGGCGCCAACTACGTGACCCGGGTCGAGCAGACCGACCCGGTGAACCGGCACCGGCCCTCGGTCGACGTGCTGTTCCGCTCGGCGGCGACGGCGGCCGGCAAGAACGCGGTGGGCGTGATCCTGACCG